>VBCZ01000323.1:0-6445 GCA_005889025.1 Betaproteobacteria bacterium | reverse complement strand
GATACCCTAACGAGTACAAAAAATATACCAATCGGCCGTTGATCGATGCCGATTCCGCCAATGCCGGAGGTTTACCCACCGCGGAAGATGCTCCGGACAAGAAGGATGTTGGTCGCAACGGAACGTATCTGGTGATGCGCCAGCTGCGGCAGGACGTCCGAAGCTTCTGGCAGTTCGTCCACCGGCAGACCGGGGGAAATTCCGCGGAGGCCGACAAGCTGGCTTCCGCGTTCGTGGGCCGCACGCGAGCCGGCGATCCATTGGTGCCGATGCAGGAACAAGCCATTCCCGGCATCGGGCCCGACCCCGAACAAATCCGGCAGAACCAATTTACGTTCGCCAAAGATCCGATGGGTGAGGGCTGCCCGTTCGGCGCGCACGTGCACCGCCAGAATCCGCGCAACACCGATTACCCCGGACGCCCGACTGGAGTTGCGAAACTCATCACCATGCTGGGTTTTGGCCCGGGAGGCTTCCGAGACGATCTGATGTCCCCCGTTCGCTTTCATCGCATTTTGCGGCGCGGCCGCGAATACGGGCCCGAGCTCCTCCCCGAGAACGCACTCGTACCGGGACCGCCGAACGATCCGGAGCGCGGGTTGCAGTTCATCTGTCTCAACGCGAACATCCTGCGTCAATTCGAGTTTTTGCAGAACGCGTGGACGATGAACACCAAGTTCTCCGGACTGACCGACGAGAGCGATCCGCTGGTCGGCAATCGCGAGGCGATACCGGGTTGCCGGAGTACCGCCAACTTCACGATACCGAAGGAAGCCGGTTTGTGCAGCCGCATCTCGGGCCTGCCGCAATTCATCACCGTCCGCGGTGGTGCATATTTCTTTCTTCAGGGGATACGCGCCTTGCGCTACTTTGCGGGAGCCGGCACTCCGTAGCAAGAGCTCGGCCCGGCGACCCACGGCAGATCCGACGATGAACGCCTCGGCCGATCCTGTCACCATAGCGCTCACCGGCATGTGGCCGTTCATCATGATTTCGAGTGCGGTGCTTACCTTTCCGGCCTCGGCCTTGTTGCTTGGGGTTTACCGGCGCGCAGTCGTACGAGGAATGAACGCGTCGCGTGCTGGAAACATCCCATCCGCACCAGCCACCGCACGAAGCGCTGCACCGGCGATGCCTCTGCGGTTCGTGTCGCTCAATGCGAACGCGGCTTCGCCTTCACACTTGCCGGGCCCATGGCATGCGGCCGCCGTCTACCTCGCCGCAGGAGCTGCGTACGCATTGACCATGACGGCCGCTTGGCTCCTCGCCACCCGCGATCACCAAATCGGCCCGATCAAGGTGATTTTCATATTCTGGAGCTACTACTGGCCGGCGATGCTGGCGGTGATTCTCGTTGCGGCCGAGGACCGTGCGCGAAAGGCCTCGGTTGTACTGGGGTATTTCGCGGCGTATGTCGCGCTGACCGTCGTGGAGCTCACGCTCAGCCCTGAGTTCACGTGGAAGCAGGCGGCGGGCTTTTGGATTATCCAGAATGCTCCCGCAACGGTCCTGCTCTACCTTTTCCTGATGCGTCGCATCCGTTCGGTCGGCCCTCTCGTACTGGTCTTCGCGATCGTCGCGCTGCTGGGCTCCGAGCTCGCGATCTCGTTCCTTGGCGCGAGCGACGCGCGAATGAGCACGGCGGTAGAGATTGGCAGCGCGATCGGCTTGGGCGGCATAGGTGTTTTCGTGGCTACGCTGCTGCTTGGCTTCCTCGTGTTCGCGCTCCTGGGCTGGATGGTCCTGCGCTGGATCGGCGCGCGCTACGCTGCCAAGAAGCTGTCCGACGAATCGCTCACGGCGGACGCCATTTTTCTGATCTTCGCCATCAATGCGTCGATCGGTCTCGTGTTTCAGCATTGGATGTGGATCGCCGCCGCATTGGTCGGCTTCGCAGCTTATAAAGCAATCGCACAAATCGGCTTTCGACTCATTCCCAAGACCTCGTCGCCCAAGCGGCTGTTGCTGCTTCGCGTCTTTGCGCTGGGGGCGCGCAGCGAGCCGCTCTTCGACGTGGTACGCAAGCAGTGGTTGCGCGGCGGCAGCATCGCCATGATTGCCGGGCCGGATCTCGTTACCTCTGCGGTCCAGCCGCACGAATTTCTGGGCTTTCTTTCAGGTCAGCTGAGTCGAACCTTCATCGACGACGACGCCAGCCTCGAGAGGCGCGTCGCGGCCATCGATCCACAATCGGATCCCGACGGCCGATATCGCGTCACCGAGTTCTTCTGCCACGTCGACACATGGCAGCGGACCATGCGCCGGCTCGTCGCCGTTAGTGACGCGGTGCTGATGGACTTGCGAAGCTTCAGCGCGTCGAACCAAGGTTGCGTCTACGGCTCGGGCGGCTGCTCGACGCGATCGACCTTGGGCGCGTGGTGTTCGTGATCGACAAGACCACGGATCGCCGTTTTCTGGAAGCGACTCTCGAAGCGCTCTGGTCGAGTCTCGCCGCCGAGTCGCCCAACCGTTCAGTCGCCGAGTCCGCCGCGCGATTTTTCGAGGTACGAAGCCTTAGCGCAGCAGAAACGCAGTCGCTCATTGGGCATCTCTGCCCGGCGTGAGCCAAGGCTTCAAAAAACTGGGGCGAAAGGGACTACAGCACCAGGAAGCCACGCGAATACTCTTTTCCAAGTGCTTGCCGCCGGTGCGGCGTTCAAGTCAAAACTGCAACGCGAAATTGATGAGCCGTCTCTTGCCCCAGTAGACGACGCCCAGGTAGCGTGCCGGTCCGATCAGCCGGATTTCGTCGCGGACCCGGTGTGCGATGAGCGACGTCTCGGAATAATCGAGCACAATGCACTCCTTGTTGTCCAGCCAGCTCGGTCCCTTGTAGACCTTCGCGATGATGGCCTGCAGCCCGAACGCAAGAATCCGGTTCTTCAACGTGCCGTGCTTTGCGTCAAAAATCTTGCCTTGCCAGGCAAAATGGTTGATGAGCTCGGCGATCTCGGCACTGTAGGCGGTACCCGGGGCGATGATCGCGGTCCCTTTTGCCTCGCCATCCGGGATGTCACCGGCAGGGCTGTTGGTGAAAAGCTCATCGAGCTGTGCTTGTGACAAACTCAGCAACTGCGGTACATCGTAGGTCATGTTGAAGGCCCTCCTTGAGCGGGTGGCAGCCGGATTTTGCGCGATGTCATTCGCTTGAGCACTCAATTGTCAGATAAGGAGTCCGGCATTGCAACGCCGCCACATCGCGCAAAAGAGAGAAGGACGTCCAGATCGTGATCTACCCGAGCTTCACTCCTGCGTTGCGCAAAAGCGTTCCACGAGCGGCACACGGGTGAGAAGAGAGATCTGCCTCTCGGCGCTGACCTTGACCTTCCTGCTCGGAGGTTGCGCCGTGGCGACCGGAGGAATGGATTCGCGGAGCGACCTGGCATGCGCAAGAATGGCGGCGGCCGGCTTTCGCCGGGTGGCCGACGATCGCGCGAGCCGTTTCCTGGGAAAGGTCGAGGCGGACACCGCACGCTGTCGCGGTGGCGACAACGCCGTTCGATTCCAGGGCTCGCCTTACGTCGACTGGGCCAACTACTGGGCCACGGGCGACGCGCGCAGCCTGTCGCCCGGATCGGACGCCATCGGATCACACCTCGGCCGCAACGGCAGAGGGATCGACGGCGCGGTGCTCGATCTCGAGTACCAGCGCATCGAGCTCATCAAGTTCAATCTTTTCGATAACGACGGCACGTACAAAGATTACCTGTTGGGTCGCGATGGCATTGCCGGCTCAGCACTGAAGGTCTGGGATGCGATGCGGCTGCCGAAGGGCCACCCGAATTACGACGCGGTGGGCGGCGCGGCCGAGCAACTCTGCCGCGGTGAACTCATCCGTTTCCGCAATCTCGACGGAACCTGCAACGACCTGCGCAATCCCCTCATGGGTGCGACCAACCAATCCTTTGCCAGAAATGTCCAGTTCGAATCGACGTTTCCGGATCTTGGCAAGGACGTGCTCGCCCGGAATCGACACGGCGATCGTCTGGGCCTGCTCAAACCCGATCCCCAGGTGATCAGCCGCAAGCTTTTCACCCGTACGCAATGGCATCCCGAACGGTGCAACGAGGGGAACGGTCTCCCGGGCGACTCAGTCGAGGCCGACTGCGATTACAAGAAAGCGCCTGCCCTGAATGTTCTGGCGGCATTCTGGATCCAGTTCATGACCCATGACTGGTTTTCCCATCTGGAGGAAGGGCACAACCAGTCCGAGATGATGGCGGTAGGCTGCGCGACACAGCGCACCGGCAACGTCGAGGCGCCGCTCACCGAAGAAGCAATCGCGGCGCTCGGGTGTCGGCCCGATGACCGCATGGACAGGAGCTACATTTCCCGGGACGCCGATCCGGAGACCTTCGCCGCCCGAGGCAAGCAGCACCTGACGCGGGCGTACAAAACGACGCCCAACACCGTCACGGCTTGGTGGGACGCGTCGCAGCTCTACGGCTACGACGACATTTCGCGGCGGCGGGTCAAGCGCGACGGCATCGACTCCGCGAGGCTGAGGCTCGAATCGGCGGGCGAGCGAACGACGTCCGGCGAAAGCGGCTACCTGCCGTTGCTCGACGGATCCGATCCGATGAATCCTCAGTGGTCGGGTCAGGAAGCGACAGCGTTTCCCGACAACTGGTCGGTGGGGATGAGCTTTTATCACAACCTGTTCGCACGCGAGCACAACGCCTTTGTCGATGCATTCCGGAAACAGGCGGCGCGCACACCCGACGCCGACTCCGGACTGCGCAATCCGGACGTCAGTGCCGACGAATTGTTCGAAGTCGCGCGTCTGGTCGTGGCAGCGGAGATCGCCAAGATCCATACCACCGAGTGGACAGCCCAGCTGCTCTACAACGAACCGCTGTACAAAGCGACCAACGCCAACTGGGACGGTCTTTTTCATGAGGAGGATGTCACCACGAACGCGCTTGCGCACATTGTGGCCAGCAACTTCGACGTGACGAAGGATGCCGGGAAGGCCGCCCAGTGGTACTCGGTGCTGGCCTCGGGTCCGGGGATCTTCGGCCTGGGCAGCCATGTGTATGCGAACGAATCGATCTTTGCCAGGCAGGATCCGACCAAGGCCGATCTGTGGAGCCTGAAGAATCCGGACCACGTGAACGGCGGCGTCAACCATTTTGGATCGCCGTTCAATTTTCTCGAGGAATTCGTCTCCGTCTACCGACTGCACGCGATGGTGCCGGACCTGATCGAATATCGCGAGCTGGGCAAGGATCCGAATGTGATACGGAGCAAGATCCCTGTCGTGGCGACGTTGCGCGGCAATGCGACGCAGGCGATGAGGCAGCGGGGCATCGGCAACTGGGCGCTTTCGATGGGACGGAAGCGGCTTGGGCTGCTGACCTTGCAGAACCATCCGCAGTTCCTGCAAAACCTGAGCCTGCCCCGCCTGCAGAGCGCGACCCGCAAGATCGACGTTGTGGCCCTGGACATTATTCGCGACCGCGAACGAGGCATACCGCGCTTCAACGAGTTTCGCCGGCAGTACGGCCTCAAGCAGCTGCGCAGCTTCGACGACTTTGTCGATAGTCGGCTGGCGAAGGGTTCGGCGGAGCAGACGGAGCAAGAACGCCTGATGGGGATGCTGCGCGAGGTCTATGGAACGCACCGCTGCGATACCTCGAAAACTATAACCGCCGCGCAGCGCAACGATGACGGCACGCCCATCGACGAGTGCCTAGGGTTTCCCGACGGCAGCACGGTGGACAACATCGAGGACGTCGATACGGTCGTTGGCTGGCTTTCCGAATTCACCCGTCCCCACGGCTTCGCTATCTCCGAGACCCAGCTTCAGGTGTTCATTCTCAACGCCTCCCGCCGCCTCTTCAGTGACCGCTTTTTCACGTCCAGCTTTCGACCCGAGTTTTACTCTCGGCTTGGTGTGCAGTGGGTCACCGAAAACGGACCCGACGGCAAGGTGATCGAGCGGCGCGGGTCCAACGGTCACCCGGCCGAAGTCTCGCCGTTGAAGCGGGTTCTGCTGCGAAACATTCCCGAGCTGAAAGCGGAAATCGATCCGGTGATCAACGTCTTCGATCCGTGGGCACGCGATCGCGATGGGTACTATTCATTGCAGTGGAAGCCTCGGCCCGATGCCCGGTCTGATCCGGCGCTTGGAACATTAGATTCCCAACCGAGTGGTCAATCTGTGCCCTGAAGGCGTGATGCGAGGAACCGTCAGTTCGGGGCAATGCCCCAGAGTTTCTTCAGTTGAGAAAGCGAACCATTGAATTTGTTGCGGTCGCACAGGCCTATGCCATTGACGCGATGCGGCTGCGGACCATGAACTCCGTCGGTGTATTGCCAGAAGGTCCAGGTCCTGAAGGTCGGCGGCACGTTAAGAGGCTTGGGGCCATTGTATTGCGCAAGCCAGAGAAAGCACTTGCACAGCCGTTGATCGGGCGTCGCTAGGCCTCCCAGCTGCTCCTTG
>VBCZ01000324.1 GCA_005889025.1 Betaproteobacteria bacterium | reverse complement strand
CGCGCTCGAAAGCGGTCACATCCGGTTCGCAGGTACGATGCGCGAATTCGCCCACAATGCACAAGCGCGCGAGGAGTTGCTCGGACTCGCTTGAAGCGTCGCGCTGGTGCGGCCGCACCCGGCGCTAGCCGCGCAGCCGGCCGAGCCCCTCATCGATATCGGAGATCAGATCGTCCGGGTGCTCGAGCCCGACGTGCAGACGCAGATACGGGCCGCCGGCGCTCCATCGAGTCGCGGTCCGGATGCGCTCGGGATACGCGGGAATGATGAGGCTTTCAAAGCCGCCCCAGCTCCAGCCCATTTTGAACAATCGCATGCCATCGAGCATGGCGTCGACGCGCGCTTTTTCCGCGGGCGTGAGGATCACGCCGAACAGCCCGCAAGCGCCGGTAAAATCGCGCTTCCATAGCGCGTGGCCGCGCGATCCCGGCAACGCCGGGAAGATCACTTCATCGACCTCGGCGCGGCCGCGCAGCCATTGGGCGATCGCGAGTGCGCTCCGGGTGTGGCGCTGCAGGCGCACGGCGAGCGTGCGCAACCCGCGCAGCGCGAGGAAACAGTCGTCGCTGCTTGCCGAGACCCCCATGTCGGTCCATAAGCGCCATACGAGCGGGTAGGTCGCTTCATTGCAGACGATCAGCCCGTTGAGGACGTCGGAATGGCCGCCGATGTATTTGGTGGCCGCATGCACCGACAGGTCGACGCCGCGCGCGAACGAGGGAAATCCCAAGGGGGTACCCCAGGTGTTGTCCATCAGGACCAGCGCGCCTTGGCGATGCGCGGCGGCGGCGATCGCGGGAACGTCCTGCACCTCGAAAGAAAGCGAACCTGGCGACTCGACGAATACGACGCGTGTGTTTGTCCGCATGTCGCTTTCGATCGCTTCGCCCGCGAGAGGATCGTAGTAGCTGACCTCGATGCCGAAGCGAGCGAGCTCATGGTCGCAAAAGCGACGGGTCGGTCCGTAGACCGAATCGGTCACCAGCACGTGGTCGCCTGCGCGCGTCACGGCGAGCAAGGCGAGCGTGATCGCGGCGAGCCCGGACGGCACGGCGAGCGCCGCGTGTCCACCTTCGAGCTCGGCGATCGCTTCCTGCAGATCGGTGACGGTGGGCAGTCCGTGCAGACCGTAGGTGACGCCGGGAGATTCGCCGCGCGCCGCGGCCTCGAGCTCGGCGACGCTGTCGAACAGGATCGTCGACGCGCGATAGACCGGCGTGTTGACGGCACCCAGATGCCTGCGCGGGTTGCGGCCGAGATGCGCGACCTCCGTGTCCGGCTTGCGCTCGCGCTCCTCGCTCATGCCATTGACCGCAATTGCGCCGCGATCTCGGCCGCCTGCGCTTCCGCGGTCTGGCGAATGTCGACGACGATAGCACCGGCCGGTTCTTCCAGCGCGGCAAACTGGCTCGCCAGCAGCGACGCTGACATGAAGTGCCCGCTGCGCAATGCGAGCCGGCGCTCGATGGTCGTCGGGTTCCCCTTGAGATAAACGAACACCAGGTCCTGGCGTGCGCCTTGCGCCAATCGGTCGCGATACGCCTGCTTCAGCGCGGAACACGCCAGCACCACATCGCGGCCGTATTCCGTTTCCGAGCGTACCTCTTCGGCCAACCGGTCCAGCCAGGGAAGCCGGTCGGCGTCGGTTAAAGCGATCCCGGCAGCCATTTTCGCGACGCTGGCTTGCGGATGGAAATCGTCGGCGTCGACAAATGTCCAGTCGAGCTCCGCGGCAAGCGAGCGCCCGACGGTTGTCTTGCCGCAGCCGCACACGCCCATGAGGACCACGATCATGACGGCGATTTGAAGACGCGCGAGCTGCCGACCGGTGGGCGCTCGGTGACCTGTTCCGTGACCCGCTCAGTGACTTTATGTCCGCCAAATCCCTTGCGCATCATCGCCAGCATGCGGTCCGCGTACTCGCCTTTGCCCTGGCTTGCAAAACGCATCAGCAGGGCGAGCGAAAGGACCGGCGCAGGCACGCCCTGGTCAATGGCCTCCATGGCGGTCCACCGGCCTTCGCCCGAGTCCGCGACGATAGGCGCGATGTCCGCAAGCTCGGCGTCCTCGCGAAGAAAATCCGCGGTGAGATCGAGCAGCCACGAGCGGACGACGCTGCCGTGGCGCCACATGTCCGCGACCGCCGCCACATCGAGCTCGAATTCGTGCTTGCCCTTGAGCAGCGCAAAGCCTTCGGCGAGCGCCTGCATCATCCCGTACTCGATGCCGTTGTGGATCATCTTGACATAGTGGCCCGAGCCGCTTGGCCCGCAGTGCAGCCAGCCGCGATCGGGGGCCGGAGCGAGAATCTTCACGAACGGTTCGATCTCCCTTGCCGCCGCGGGCGAGCCTCCGAACATCAGCGCATAGCCGTGGTCGAGTCCCCACACGCCGCCGGACACGCCGCAATCGACGAAGCGCACGCCGTAGCTCGCGAGATCGACCGCGCGCCGCACCGAATCCTTATAGAACGCGTTGCCGCCGTCGACGATGATGTCCTCGGCGTGCAGGCGCGTTGCGAGCTCGGCGATCGTCGCTTCGGTGCGCTCTCCGGCCGGCACCATCAACCAGACGACCCGTAATGGCGGCAGCGCATGGGTCAGAGCTTCGAGACTGTCCACACTCTGGCATCTGTCTTCACTGCCGAACTCCGCTCGTGCGTTGGCATCGGGATCGAAGCCGATCACCCCGACACCCGCGCGCGCAAGCCGACGCGCCATGTTCGCGCCCATGCGCCCCAGCCCAACCATGCCGATTTGCGGATTCATCCTTGTCGCCAGCCGATGAGCGCGATGCTACACAAGCGCCGCAGCGTGCGCTATGCCTTGCCGGCGCGCGTTGTCGCGATCAGCGCCGCGCCGACGATCAACGCCGCACCCGCCAGCGTGCGTCCAGTCGGCACTTCCCGCAGCAAGACCACGGCGAGGAGGATGCCGTAGACCGGCT
Source organism: Betaproteobacteria bacterium (assembly GCA_005889025.1). Classification (GTDB taxonomy): domain Bacteria; phylum Pseudomonadota; class Gammaproteobacteria; order Burkholderiales; family Casimicrobiaceae; genus PALSA-1003. The sequence goes on along the minus strand of VBCZ01000324.1, from coordinate 10,117 downwards.
CGAGCGCAACGACGACGCTGGCGACGCGCGCGGGAATCACGCGCATGCTGCGGATGAACAGCGTGTGGGCGAGCGCGGTGCATACCACGCCGAGCACCAGGAGCAGACCGAGCTCGCGCGCGTCGGGGATAACGGGTGCCAGGACGAAGCCGGGCAGCAAACAGGCCGCCGCACACGCGTTCTGCCACAGCGCGATCTCCCCCGCCGCCCGGCGTGTCGCCAGTTGCCGGTTGCCTACGGCGAGAAGCGCGAAAGTAAACCCCGAGAGCACGCCCCACAACAATCCGCGAACGATGTGATCGTCGAGCCGCAATTCGGGCGCGGTGAGCGAGAGCCCGCACGCCACGACGAGCGAAAGCATCCAGTCGCCGAGCGAAAGCGCGCGTTTGAGCATCGACGCTTCGAGCAGCAACACAAAGACGGGAAAGCTGGCAAAGCCGAGCAGGCCTATCGCGACGCTGGACGTTTGTATCGCCTGAAAGAACGTGATCCAGTGCAGCGCCAGAACGGCGCCGCCCGCGGCAAGTCGCCATTCGAATCGTCCGCGAAGCTCGCCTGAAACCCACAGCAACGCCCACAACGACACGGCTGCTGCCAGCGTCCGCCCAAGTACGATCGCCGTGGGGGGCAGGACAAGCCATTTGCCGAACAATCCCGCAAAGCCGAACAACAGCGCGGCGACGTGCAGCGAGACCAGCGCATCGCGTCGACTCATCGGATCGGTAGCTGGGGTCGGCGCAGGGTGCATGGCGAACATTGTGCCATCGTGGCATCGCGCTTCGCCTCCGTCCGGCGGGTTACAATCGCCGGCATATCACTCGGCCGTAATCGCGGCGAGATCGAGGGAGAACGGAAATGCCGCAAAAACTTGCACCGCAAAAGGTGCTCGATGCCGTGCGCGGCGCGCCCGGCAACCGCGTCAAGGTTGCGGTGTCCGATATCGATGGCGTGCTGCGCGGCAAGTATCTTCACAAGGAGAAGTTTTTTTCCGCGGCGCAGCGGGCTCCGGATGGCGGCTTCGGTTTTTGCGACGTGGTCTTCGGCTGGGACATGAACGATCAGTGCTATGACAACACCACACTCACCGGCTGGCACAAGGGGTTCCCCGATGCCGTGGCGAGGATCGACCTGGGGACGTTTCGCCAGGTTCCCTGGGACGACGGCGTCCCGTTCTTCCTCGGCGATTTCGTCGCCCAGAGGGACGGCAAGGAGGCGCCGCTCTCGATCTGTCCCCGATCCGTGCTCAAGAATGTGCTCAAGCGCGCGGAGAAGCTCGGTGTGCTGCCGATGTGCGGCATCGAGTTCGAGTGGTTCAATTTTCTGGAAACCCCGCAATCGTGGGCGGACAAGGGTTACGTGCGGCCGCAGACGCTCACGCCCGGGATGTTCGGCTATTCGCTGCTTCGAGCCAACCAGAACCGCGATTTTTTCAAGGCGCTGATGCTCGAGATGGGCGACTTCGGCGTGCCGATCGAAGGCCTGCATACCGAGACCGGCCCGGGCGTCTACGAGGCGGCGATTCTTTTTTCCGAAGCGCTCGAAGCCGCGGACCGCGCCATTCTTTTCAAGACGGGCGCCAAGGAGATCGGGGCACGCTTCGGCATCATGCCGAGCTTCATGGCCAAATGGAGCGCGCAATATCCAGGCTGCTCAAAGGCAGAAACAAGATGAGCAAGCTCTTCGAGAGCTATCTCGCGGGACAGGTCGCCGGACTGATGGAATTCGCGCCGATGTACTGGCCGACCATCAACAGCTACAAGCGCCTGGTCGACGGTTTCTGGGCGCCGGTCAAGCCTACCTGGGGCGTCGACAACCGCACCGCGAGCTTCCGCGTCATCGCCGGGTCACCTAAATCGACGAGGCTGGAAACGCGCTGCCCCGGCGCCGATATGAATCCGTATCTCGCCACCGCCGCGGTGCTCGCTGCCGGCCTGTCGGGCATCGAAAAGAAGTTGATGCTCACCGCCAAGGCCATTCACGAGACTAACGAAGGTGCGGAGAACATTCCCCGCGCGCCGCGCACCTTGATCGAAACCACACGCGTCTTCCGCAGCTCGGAGCTGGCGCGCGACTGGTTCGGCGACGACTTCGTCGATCACTTCGCGGCGACTCGGGAATGGGAGTGGCGGCAGTGGCTCGATGCGGTCACCGACTGGGAGCTGAAGCGGTATTTCGAGATCATATGACGCCCTTGTTCTCATTGCGCCCGGCGCGCGGCTCGCCATCGCTCATCATCGGACTCCTGCTTCTTGCGGGTAGCCTGATCGCGTTACCGCTGCCGGCGAAAACGCTCCGGTTTGCCAGTGCGTTCGATCCGCAGTCGATGGACCCGCACGGACTGGCGCTGCAGTATCAGACTCGAGTCGTCAGCCAGATCTACGAATCGCTGGTGAGCCGCGACCGCAATTTTGCGCCCGAGCCCGCGCTCGCGATGTCGTGGCAGCACATCGATCCGAAGCACTGGCGCTTCAAGCTTCGTCCCGGAGTCAAGTTTCACGACGGGACCCCGTTCACAGCGGACGATGTCGTGTTCTCCATCGAACGGGCGCTCGCGAAAAACTCTCAGCGGAGCTTCCAGCTGCGTGGAGTCCAGGCGGCCCGCAGAATCGACGACCTGACCGTCGACTTTGTGCTCGACGAGCCCGACGCGGTGTTGCCGGAAAAACTGATTAATGTCGGCATGATGAGCAGGGCCTGGTGCATGGCGCACGGTGTCGTCGAGCCGCAGAACTACGATGCGCGGCAGGAGACATACGCCGTCCGCAACGCCAACGGGACCGGTCCGTACCGGCTCAAGGCGTTCGAATCCGACGTTCGGACGCTGCTTGCCGCCAACCCTCAGTGGTGGGGCCGGCGCGGAAACGTCGACGAGGCGATCTATGTCGTCATTCAGTCGGACGCGACACGCATGGCGGCGCTGATGTCGGGCCAGGTCGACTTCGTCATCGACCCGCCATTCCAGGATGTCGCGCGCCTGAAGCAGGAGAAACAATTCAAGCTGGTCGAAGTCGCCGATATCGGCACCCAGTATCTCGGGTTCGACCAGAGCCGCGACGAGCTGCAGTTCGCCGACGTCAAGGGGCGCAATCCGTTCAAGGACCTGCGCGTGCGGCGCGCCATCTATCACGCGATCGACATCGACACGATCGTCGCCAAAGTGCTTCGCGGGCAGGCCAGCGCGACCGGCTCGTATGTTTCGCGGCTGGTGGACGGTTACGTGCCCGAGCTCGATCGCCGGCTTCCGTACGATCCATCGGCGGCGCGCGCGCTGCTCAAGGAGGCAGGGTATCCCGGCGGGTTCGGCATAACGCTCGACTGTGTGAATGTCGCATTCCGCGCCGCCGTGTGCCAGGCGATCGCCGGCATGCTTTCGCAGGTAGGCATCCGCGCGACGATGCAGACCTGGCCGACGGCGACGTTCTTTCCAAAGATCACGCAGGCGACGACGAGCTTTTTCGAATTCGGCTGGTCGCCGCTGACCGACGCGTGGCCTACGCTCAATGCGATCGTTCACAGCTTCGGCACCGACGGCGCGGGCACATTCAACGGAGGACGCTATTCCAACCCGCGTCTGGACCGCCTGATCGAGGCGATTCGCGTCGAGCCCGACGCCGCCCGGCGGCGGCAGATCGTTGGCGACGTGCTCCGCGCAATGAATTCCGACCTGCCCTTGATTCCCCTCTACCGCCGCACCCTCACCTGGGTGATGCGCCCCAACATCGGCGTCGCACAATGGCCCAACGACGTGCTGGAGCTTCGGTTTGTCGACATCGGCGACGGGAACCTGTGATGGGAGCTACGGAGCGCCTCTCGCGGTTCTCATTTCCGACGAACATCCTTTTCGGACCGGGTGCCCGCAAGCTCGTCGCCGATCATCTCGCGGCGCAGGGTATCCGGCGGCCGCTGATCGTCACCGATCGCGGCATCGCGCCGCTACCGATGCTCTCCGCACTCATCGCCGATCTTCCCGGCCTCGATGTGTCGGTGTACTCGGAAATAGGCGGTAATCCGGTAAAAAGCCAGGTCGACGGCGGCGTCGCGGCGTATAAGGCACATCGCGCGGACGCAGTTATCGGGCTGGGCGGCGGAGCCGCGCTCGACGTCGCCAAGGCCATCGCGCTGATGGCGACGCACGCCGGTGACGTGCTCGACTATGCCTGGGACCATCCGCGGGTCCGGCCCATCGACCGCGAGCTGCCCTATTTCGTAGCACTGCCGACGACGGCGGGCACCGGTTCCGAGGTCGGACGCTCGAGCGTGATCTCGGATGACACGACTCACATCAAGAAGATCATTTTTTCGCCGCGGCTTCTGGCCAAGGCGGTTTTCGCCGATCCAGAGCTGACACTCGATCTGCCGGCGCACATCACCGCCGCCACCGGCATGGACGCACTGACGCACAACGTCGAGTCGTATCTGTCTCCGGCGTATCACCCCTTGTGCGACGGCATCGCGCTCGAGGGCGTGCGCATCGCCGCCCGATCGCTGCGAACGGCGGTTCGCGAGCCGCACAATCTGCAGGCACGCTCCGACATGATGATGAGCTCCATGATGGGCGCGATCGCCTTCCAGAAAGATCTCGGCGCGGTCCACTCGTGCGCGCATGCGCTGTCGACCGTGGCCGATCTTCACCACGGACTTGCCAACGGCATCATGATCGATCACGTCATGCGCTTCAACCTGCCGTCGGCGACCGAAAAAATGGCCGAGCTTGCGCACGTGGTCGGTGCCAGGGCAGGAGGCGGGCTGCCGGAAGCACGCGCAGAAGCGTTCATCGACTGGCTCACCGCGCTCAAGGCCGAGCTGTCGATCCCGGCCACGTTGTCCGCGTACGAGTCGAAGCGGCCGGTCTCCCGGAACGATATCGCGGCGCTGGTCGAGGTGGCCATCAACGACACGTGTCACCGGACCAATCCCAGGCCATGCACGCGTGAAGACTTCGAGCGGATATTCAACGCGGCAATGTGACGAGCCGTTGGCCCAAAAATCAAGGGTTGGAGTCGCGCGAAGAAGGAAGCCTGATGCGCGGGGACTGGAGCGAGGTTTCCGCTCTTGCAAGGAGCCGCGCGGGTCGTCCTTCGAGAAGCTCAGGGCGAACGGCAAATGAGTCGTTCGAAAAGGTCATCATGAGCTTGCCGATGGGTTCAGGACGAACGGAAAAGTAGATTTCTCCATGAAAATCCTCAATCCCGCAACGCATGCCGTGGTCGCTGAAGTTGCCGAGGACGGAGCAACATCGATTCGCGCCAAATACGCGCGCGCCCGCGCGGCACAGCCTGCGTGGGCGGCGCTGCCGCTTGGAAAACGGCTCGACACCATACGCGGATTTCGCGCGCGCACGATCGCGATGCGCGACACGCTCGCGAAGACGCTGACGCTCGAGATGGGCAAGCCGATTCGCCAGTCGAGGAACGAGCTCGACGGATTGCTGGGGCGTATCGACTTCTTTCTTGCCGAAGCTTCCTCGGTGCTGCGCGACGAAAAGGTATTTGCCGACGCCAAGACTAAGCTCGAGGAGCGGATCTCGCACGAGCCGCTGGGCGTCGTGGCCAACATCTCCGCATGGAACTATCCGTACTTTGTCGGCGCGAACGTCTTCGTTCCCGCGCTGATCGCCGGCAACGCGGTCCTGTACAAGCCCAGCGAATACGCGACGCTGACCGGCTTGCACATCGCCGCGATGCTCCACGAAGCGGGTGTACCTGCGGACGTGTTCGTGCCGGTCGTCGGCGGCGGCAAGGCGGGCGCGGCGCTTCTGCGGCAGCCGGTCGACGGAGTGTTTTTCACCGGTTCGTTCGCGACGGGAGCCAAGGTCGGCGCAGCCGCCGGCCGAAGAATGGCCAAGGTGCAGCTTGAGCTGGGTGGCAAGGATCCTGTTTATGTGTGCGAGGACGTCGACATCGAGACCGCGGCCTCGGGGCTCGCCGATGGCGCTTTCTACAACACGGGGCAGTCGTGCTGCTCGGTCGAGCGCATCTATGTTCATGAAAAAATTCACGACGCGTTCGTCGCCGCTTTCGTTGCGAGCGTCAGGGGCTTCAAGCGAGGCGATCCTCTCGATGAATCGACGTACATCGGCGCGGTCACGCGGCGTCCGCAGCTCGATGTATTGCGCAAGCAGGTCGTGGATGCCCGAAAAAAAGGCGCGCGCATTCTCGCCGGTGGTGACATCGTGAACGCCAAGGGGAACTGGTTCGAGCCGACGGTGCTCGTCGACGTCGATCATCGCATGAGCGTGATGAAGGACGAGAGCTTTGGTCCGATCATAGGCATCCAGAAAGTCGCCGACGATGTCGAAGCGGTCGCGCTGATGAACGACACCGCGTATGGACTGACCGCGGGCGTCTACACGCGCGATGCCAAGCGGGCGAAGAAGATTCTTTCGCAAGTGCGCTCGGGCTCGGTGTACTGGAATTGCTGCGACCGGGTCAGCCCGCGACTACCGTGGTCCGGCGTGGGACATTCGGGGATCGGTGTGACGCTGTCGACGTACGGAATCCAGACCTTCACGCGCCCGAAGGCTTGGCACTTGCGCGCGACCTAGGCATCCGCAGTCGATGACAGGCGGAGGTCCGTTCGCCGTGAGCTACTCTGTCGAGTAAGCCGCGAACGCAATCGGAGGCCTGTTGTCGCGGCTTTACGGAGAATATGGGCATCACCTTTCCCGTTCGTGGTGAGCTCGTCGAACCACGAACGCGGTGGGAGAGATCTCGACCGTGTCATTCTGGATGTACATTTTGCGTTGCGCTGATGGATCGTATTACACGGGCCATACAGATAATCTAGAAGCGCGAATCGCAGCGCATCATACGGGCGAACTTGCCGGATACACCAAGAATCGACGCCCACTGGAACTTGTATTTACCGAGATATTCGCATCGCGCGAAGAGGCGCTCACCGCGGAACAACAGGTAAAAGGCTGGTCTCGCGCCAAAAAGGAGGCCTTGACTCGTCGAGATTGGACAACCGTCTCCCGTCTGGCCAAAGGGAAACTCGCCAAAAATACTTGATGGTTGTTCGTCCTTCGACAAGCTCAGGACGAACGGGATGCATCAACAGCTACTGGTCCCTCCTGAATCTCCGCGGCCTTCAGGGTATTCGACAGCAGCATCGCGACGGTCATTGGTCCGACGCCGCCCGGCACGGACGTAATCCATGCCGCGCGCTCCTTCGCTGCGTCGAAGTCGACGTCGCCGCGAAGCTTGCCTTCGGGCGTGCGATTGGTCCCGACGTCGATCACGATCGCACCCGGCTTGATCCACTGGCCCTGCACGAATCGCAGCTTGCCCATCGCGGCGACCAGAATGTCCGCCGTACCGACGATTCCCGCAAGATCGCGCGTCGCAGAGTGACAGACCGTCACCGTGCAGCGCGCCATCAACAGCTCGAGCGCCATCGGCCTGCCGACGATGTTGGACTGACCGATCACGACGGCGTGCTTGCCGACCAGATCCTCTCCCGTGCTGCGCAACAGCACCATGCAGCCCTGCGGAGTGCACGGGCGCAGAACAGGACGCTTCAGCAAAAGGCGGCCCATGTTGTAAGGATGCAGCCCATCAACATCCTTGTTCGGGTCGATGCATTCGGTGACCGAATCGGCGTCGATGTGCTTCGGAAGCGGGAGCTGCACCAGAATTCCATTGACCGCGCTGTCGGCGTTGAGACGATCGATGAGCGCGATCAGCTCCTGTTGCGAGGTCGTTTCGGCCAGGTCGTACGAAAAAGAGCGCAGGCCTGTTGTATCCGTCAATTTCCGCTTGTTGCCCACGTATATCTGCGATGCGGGGTTGTTGCCCACGAGGATGACGGCGAGCCCCGGAGCCGGTCGACCGGATGCAACGCGAGTGGAAACCCGTTCGCGGATCTCCGCGATCAAACGCTGGGCGCAGGCCTTGCCGTCGATCATGCGCGCAGTCATGACGTCACCACCAAAACTATGCGACCACGATTTGCGGCCAGCCCTTTTCCCGCGCCAGCGCTGCCAGCGGCGGATCCGGGTTGACGGCGACGGGATGCGTCACCCGCGACAACAGCGGCAAATCGTTGACCGAGTCGCTGTAGAACCAGCTCTGGCGAAAGGTGTCGATCGCAAGGCCCCTTTCAGCGAGCCATATCTCGAGCCGGATGACCTTGCCGTCCCGCATATTCGGCGTTCCGGTGATCCTGCCCGTGTAGCGTTCGTCTTTGAGTTCGGGCTCCGTTGCAATCAGGTTGTCGAGGCCGAGCTCGCGCGCGATGGGTTCGGTCAGGAAGCGACTGGTGGCGGTCGTGAGTATCATCAGATGCCGATCCCTGCGGTGCTTGTCGAGCAGCTGGCGTGCGGCTTCGGAAATCGCCGGCCTGATCTTGAGCTCGAGATATTCCGCGTGCCATGCCGCGAGCGTGGCCGTATCGCGCCCGACCAGCGTTGAAAGATAGAAATGGGTGAACTCGACCGAGGTTGCCTCGCCGGCGCGATAGCGTGCGACCAGTTCGTGGTTTGCACGCTCGAACGTCGCGCGGTCGAGCTCGCCCGCCTCGATCAGGTACTCCACCCACGCTTCATCGCTGTCGACGGTCAGCAGCGTGTGGTCGAGATCGAACAGGGCAAGGACATCGGTGGACACGGATAGAATCAGGGCTTGAAATCGGACCGCATTGTAACCGCCATTCATGCACGGTTGGCCTCGGCGCTTGCCGCGCCGAGCGGGCACTACCGGCCGTTTTGCGTCGGCACGGACGTCGTCGGATGGCTCGACGATGCGCGCGCCTCCACGCTGGCCCGCTTCCGCGCCGTGTTCGAGGTTGAAACCGCCGGGATTACCTTCACGCCGCGTCTGGCCGACTGCGATGCGCGCACTGCGGCGCTGGAGGAAGTCACTCGCGCCCTGTCGGCGGAAGGCCATCTCACCGCCTGGCGCGACGAGCGCTACGCCGTGGCCGCTCGCCTCGAGGGGGAGCCGATATTCTTCATCGAGCGCGCCGCGGCGCGATTCTTCGGGCTCAAGACCTATGCCGCGCATCTCAATGGCGTGGTCGCCGGCCAAGACGGCGTGCGCATGTGGATCGCCCGCCGCAGCGCGTCCAAGGCGATCGATCCGGGGATGCTCGACAATCTCGTCGGCGGCGGCATCGCCGCGGGTGCGACCGTGCGCTCGACGCTCGTCAAGGAAGCATGGGAGGAGGCAGGTATCCAGGAGCATGTCGCAGCGATGTCGCAGTGTGCCGGCGATGTGCGCATCTGCCGCGCGCAACCCGACGGGCTGCAGCGCGAGACCATTTTCGTCCACGATCTGTGGCTCGCCGCGGATTTTTTGCCGGACAATCAGGATGGCGAAGCGGTCGAGCACCGCCTTGTCGATCTTCCACGCGCCGCGGCGCTTATCGCGCAGCAGGAAGGCCCCGATATCGTGACGGCCGACGCGAGCCTGGTGATACTCGATTTTCTGCTGAGGCAGGGCGCGCTCGATGCCGACCCGGCCGAGCTCGCCGCGCTGGACGCCTTGCGCGTGCCGATGCTCGAGCTGCACGCACCGGGCGCCGAAGCTTGAGTCGCGCTACGCCGCCGGCTGGCGGACGAAGCTTCTGCGTTGAATTCACGTTTCGCGTGTCGCCATCGCCTTCGGGGGTGCCGGCCCCTGTTCCGCCCTGCGGCGTCCCACCGCGATCGGCGCAACCTGCGCTATCCCCAGCTCGCGAAGCGCGTCGCGAATGGCGTTGACCGCATGCCGCATCTCGCTCGGCCCGATGGCGCCGATGCACCCGACGCGAAACGTCTCGACCTGCGTCAGCTTGCCGGGATACAGCACGAACCCTTTGTCGCGCACCCTGTCGTAAAAGGCCTTGAACGAGTACTTGGCATCCGCCGGTGCGTAATACGTGACGATGATCGGCGCCTGGATCGCAGGATCGAGAAAGGCCTTGAACCCCATCTCGGCCATTCCGCTCGTCAACGCCTGATAGTTCGCGGTATAGCGCGCGAGCCGCGCAGGCTGTCCGCCCGCAACGAGAAACTGATCCAGCGCGGCGTCGAGCGCGACGACGACGTGGGTCGGCGGCGTATAGCGCCATTGCGTGGTCTTTTCCATGTAGATCCACTGATCGTGGAGGTCGAGCGCAAGCGAGCTCGAGTTGCCTG
>VBCZ01000322.1 GCA_005889025.1 Betaproteobacteria bacterium | reverse complement strand
AGTGCGTCGTGTTGGCGCCTTCGTGCGGCGGCACACCGGGTTTCAGGTCGCGCGAGACGCCCGCCTTGGCCGGGTCGATCGCAGCGCGAATCTTCTCGGCGTAGCGCTTGCCCAGCAGGCGATCGAGCGGGTTCTTCACGAAGTCCGGATCGCCGAGATAGCTGTTGCGATCGACGTACGCATGCCGCATGGCCTCTATCTGGTAGTGCACCGCCTGCGCGGAGCGAAACCCGAGATCCTTCAGCGGATAGCCCTCGAGGACGTTGAGGATCTCGCAGATAACCACTCCGCCGGAGCTTGGCGGCGGCGCCGACACGATGTGGTAGCCGCGATAGTCGCATTCGATCGGTGCGAGCTCGCGCACCTTGTACTGCTGCAGATCGGCCTTGCTGATGACGCCATTTCCCATGGCGCTCGAAGCCGCGATCGCCTCGGCGATCGAGCCCTCGTAAAATGCTTCGGGGCCGCTCCGGGCGATCAGGCGCAGTGTTTTCGCCAAATCCTTCTGCACCAGCCGATCGCCGGCCTTATAGGGCTGTCCCTTGTTGAGAAAGATCGCGGCGGTCGCGGGATCGTCCTTGAAGTCGTCGGTGGCCGTGGCGAAAAGCGCGATGTCCCCGTCGTCGAGCGTGAAGCCGCGCTCGGCAAAGCCGATAGCCGGTGCGATCAACGCGCCGCGCGAGCGCGTGCCGTACTTGGTCCGTGCGTATTCGAGGCCGGCCACGCTGCCGGGGACGGCGACGGCCAAATGACCTTTGGTGCTCAGGCCCTTGATCACGTTCCCTGCGCTGTCCAGATACATGTTCGGCGTAGCGGCGAGCGGCGCCTTTTCCCGGAAGTCGATAAAGGTCTTGCGTCCGTCGGCAAGCTGGATGGTCATGAACCCGCCGCCGCCCAGATTGCCCGCGGCGGGATAGACCACGGCGAGCGTGTAGCCGACGGCTACTGCGGCATCGACTGCATTGCCGCCGTGCTTTAGAACGCCGATACCCACCTCGGTGGCGAGCTTGTGGGCGGTGACGACCATGCCGTGTTCGGCTCCCACGGGTGCCTGCGACGCTGCAAGCGCGGTGCCGCACACGATGGCCGCAAACGCGAGGAAACCGCGGAGCGAAATGGGGCGGCGTAATTTCATGGACTCCTCCTTGTCATTTTCGATTGCGCGGCATGCAGCTTCTCCCGATGCAGAGCGTTACCCGCGCGATCCGCAGCAAAATATCACTCGCGCGCGGTTCGAGTCCAGCGGTCGTCGATCTCATCGCAAGCGCGGATGCGTGCGGCAGCCTCGGGGTGATGGACGGCCCGAAAGCGACAAAGCCTCGCCGGTGGGATAATTCTCGATGCGCTTTGGGTACGCCGGTATCGTTCGGTAAAATCACGAGCAGGCGGGATTTCAACGCCGCTCGCTGAAATCCGGGCGTTCTTCGATTGACAGGTCGCCGCGATGTCGCCTCGAGTTCAACCCGATCCAACCGCAAGCACGCACTGGGATCCGACGCTCTACCTCAAGTTCTCGGACCAGCGACTGCGTCCCGCGCTCGATCTTCTCGATCGGGTCCGTGTCGAATCTCCGGAAACGATCTACGACCTCGGATGCGGCTCGGGCAATGCCACGCGCATGATCGCCCAAAGATGGCCGTCAGCGAGCGTCTATGGGGTCGATAGCTCGAGGGAGATGCTCGAGCAGGCCGCCGCCAAGCCCGGCAAGATCCGATGGATCGATGCCGACATTCGCGCCTGGTCGCCATCTGAGACAGCAGATCTTCTTTACTCGAACGCGACGCTGCACTGGGTGGAGCGGCATGAGGAACTGTTTCCACGCCTGCTCGGATACCTGAAGCCGGGAGGGTGTTTGGCGGTGCAGATGCCGCTCTCCTGGAGCGCGCCTTCGCACCGCCTGATGCGGGAGACGCTGGCCAATGGAGGCGCCGGCGGGAAAGCGATCGGCAGCGAGCAACTGCGGCAGAGCGTCGCCCGCGTCTGGGTCGCGAGCGCGGAGTTCTACTACGATCTCCTGGCACGCTCGGTCAAAAGCGTCGATATCTGGCAGACGGAGTATTTGCAGCAACTGGAAGGGCGCGATCCGGTGCTCGAATGGGTGAAGAGCACGGGTTTGAGGCCGATTCTCGACGATTTCGACGATGAGGAGCGGACGGCCTATCTGGCCGAGTATGGGCGGCGCCTGCGCTCAGCGTACCCGATGAGGCCCGATGGCCGTACGCTTTATCCGTTTCGCCGATTGTTCATCATCGCAACTGTCTACTGAGCTTTGCGGAAATGACTGGCAATCAGCAAAGCTCAGCCCTCACCCCGAGCCCCTCTCCCGCTACTGCGGGCGAGGGGGAGCATCGTGACGACGGAAATGGTCGTCAACCATTTCCGTAAGCCTCAGTAGGCCCGAAAAGACCGACATGTCGGGAGCTTCATCGCCCAGGATCCAAGGCTTCAAGGTGCGCGCCGTCCGCGTGCCGATGGCGGAGCCGCATCAAACCGCGAGCGGCGTGATCACCGAATCGCCGCTGGTATTCACCGACGTGATAACGGACGCGGGCGTCACGGGCAACAGCATGGTGTTCACCTACACCGCCGCAACGCTGAAGCCGACGGCCGATCTGATCCGCAATTTCGAGGCCCTGGTCAAAGGCGACGCGCTCGCTCCCGTCGACGTCGAACAAAAGCTCGCCAGGCGGTTCCGCCTGCTAGGATCCCAGGGCCTGGTGGGAATCGCATTGGCGGCGATCGATATGGCGCTGTGGGACGCATTGGCGAGACTGCAAAACGTATCGCTGGTGAGATTGCTTGGCTGCGCGGAAAAACCGGTGCGGCCCTACGGTGCGGTCGGATACGACGGCGTGGAAGGATCGGTCAAGGTCGCCGAAAGGTGGGCCAAGCGCGGGATCACCGGCATCAAGGCCAAGATCGGCTATTCCACCGTGCACGAGGATGTCGCCGTTGTGCGCGCCATGCGCAAAGCGGTCGGCGAAAGGATGGCGATCATGGTCGATTACAACCAGTGCCTGACTCCCGTGGAAGCGGTGCAGCGCCTTCGCGTTCTTGACGATGAAGGCCTCACCTGGGTCGAGGAGCCGACGCTCGCGCACGATTACGCGGGTCACGCCCTGGTCGCGCGGGAGGCGCGCACGCCTATTCAATGCGGCGAGAACTGGTGGGGAATTCTGGACATGCAGCATGCCATCGACGCGAATGCGTCCGACTTCGTCATGCCCGATGTGATGAAGATCGGCGGTGTGACCGGCTGGCTCAGGGCCGCGGCGCTCGCGCACGCTAAGGGAATACCGATGTCGAACCATCTCTGGCCGGAGATCAGCGCGCAACTTTTGTGCTGCACCCCGACGGCGCACTGGCTGGAATATGCGGAATGGTGGAACGCAATTCTTGCAGAGCCTTTGCGCGTCGAAAACGGAATGGCTCGCGTCGACGGCGCGGTCGGCACCGGCGTGGACTGGCGCGAAACCGCCGTTGAGCAATTTGCGGCCTGAACAGGGATTCGCGAGCAAAGGAGCCTTCATGGAACAGGCTACGACCGAGAAGCAAGACTATCCCTACGCAACGTATCTCGATATCCGCTATGCGCCGCTGGATCTGGTCGACGTCCCGGCGCTGGTAGCGGCGTGTACCGACCGTTGGTACAACCAGACGCTATGCCAGGTAAACGGTTCCGTCGTCCGGCTCGGCGTAATGCAGGGCGAGTATCACTGGCACAAGCACGACGACGATGAATTCTTTTTTGTACTCGACGGGTGCTTCGTCATCGATCTGGAGGATCGTTCGGTGGAGCTGCAGGCGAGACAGGGTTTGTCGTTCCGAAAGGCGTCGTTCACCGTACTCGGGCTCCCGAGCGTGCGGTGATCCTGATGGTGGAAAACGCGGGCATCCTGGGCGATTTCCACCATCACCTGGTTGCCCGAGGCGATCAGCTCGCGTTCACGGCCGAGGTGGTCCGTTTTGGATTCGCGCCCGACGAGTTTGCGCTGGACGTCGAGAAAACGCGTGGCAAGCGTTCGCGCAACTCGGGGACGCCGACCTACGCTGTCAAGGTCGAGAACATTCGAAGCCGCCGCAGCCTGGTTTACTACGGCGGACCGGGACGCGCCTGGGTTGCGGAATTTCTCTGCGACCTGATTGCCGGGGAGTTCGGCCGGCCTTGAGTTATTGAACCTCTGCA
>VBCZ01000319.1:3379-4192 GCA_005889025.1 Betaproteobacteria bacterium | reverse complement strand
CCTGAAAGCGGTGCGCCCTGCGATGGCGGTGCAAGGCCGCGCTCGAGAAAGGCCTTGACGAAAAGCTCCTGGAAATATTGCCCGAACAGCACGATTTCGCCAAGATCGCGAGCGATGGCGTGCCGCCTCGCATCGTCGATTACCGGATTGGCCGAGCTGAGGCTGAAAATCGTGCGTGCCGGATAGACGACATGCAGCGCGAACGACACGCCGCTGCCGACCCCATGGGCCAGCGCGTCATCGAGAAAATCATCGGTCTTCGCATCTTTCCCCCGCTCGCTCGCCTGATCCCAGATGAACGGCAGGCAGCTCTCGAAAGAACAGATCACCCGCGGATCGATCTCCACGTACGCGCGCTGGTCGTAACGCATCACCCATTCTCGCGACAAGGTCGTGAAAACGTACATGCGCGAATCGTTGGCCGGCTTGGGCGTGTGACCGCTGAACGCATACATGAAAGTCTCGAAGCCGAAGCTTGTCACGATGGAGTTCAGCGCGGGTATCAGATCGCGGCCCTGCTCGGCAGCCTCGATCAGGGGCGTGAGCGTTGGCGGTAAGTATCGGGACCGGTCGATCTTGGCCGGCGCCAATTGAAATTGCTGTAGCATCGCATTTACACCTGCGCAGCAAGCAGAGACGAGGTCGCCCACGTCGTGGCGCTTGTGCCGAACCCCGCTTATCGAGAGCTTATGCGCTTTGCGCGGCTTTCACTACTCGCCTTCGCAGATTGCGCGGCTTGTAGCTCCGGCTGCCGGCATTCGCCGGCTTAACGCTGCCTCGCGCGTTAGCCTACGCTGCAAGCAGCGCTTCGCT
>VBCZ01000319.1:0-3306 GCA_005889025.1 Betaproteobacteria bacterium | reverse complement strand
GGCTTAACGCTGCCTCGCGCGTTAGCCTACGCTGCAAGCAGCGCTTCGCTGATTCCCTACTCCACCGTTACCGATTTCGCCAGATTGCGCGGCTTGTCGACATCGGTCCCGCGCATGACCGCGGTGTGATACGCGAGCAGTTGCAGCGGGATCGTGTGCACGATCGGAGACAGCAGTCCGGCATGCTCGGGCAGCCGGAGCACGTGAATCCCCTGGGTCGATTGAATATGGCTGTCGGCGTCGGCGACGACATAGAGCTCACCACCTCGCGCGCGAACCTCCTGCAGATTCGACTTGAGTTTCTCCAATAAGGTGTCGTTGGGCGCGATCGCCACGACGGGCATGCTCGAGTCGACGAGCGCGAGCGGACCGTGCTTGAGCTCGCCCGCAGGATACGCCTCGCCGTGGATGTACGAAATCTCCTTGAGCTTGAGCGCGCCCTCCAGAGCAATCGGGTAATGCAAGCCGCGCCCGAGAAAAAGCGCATTCTGCTTCTTGGCGAAACGCTCGGCCCAGGCGATGATCGACGGCTCGAGGGCGAGCACGGCTTGTATCGCGGCAGGCAGATGACGCAGCGCGTGCAGCCAATGCGCCTCCCGCTCCGGGGTCAGGCGCCCGCGCAGCTTGGCGAGCGTAAGCGTCAGCAGGAACAGCGCCGTCAGCTGGGTCGTGAAAGCCTTGGTCGATGCGACGCCGATTTCGGCACCGGCGCGCGTGAGATAGGTCAGGGCGGTCTGCCGCACCATCGAGCTGGTCGCTACGTTGCAGATCCCGATCGTATGGCCGTAGCCCAGCGACTTCGCGTGCGTGAGCGCAGCGAGCGTATCGGCGGTCTCGCCGGATTGCGAAATCACCACGACCAGTGCGTCGGGCCGCGCGACGCTGTCCCGATATCGATACTCGCTGGCGATTTCCGCCTGCGCGGGAATGCCCGCAACGCCTTCCAGCCAGAGGCGCGCCACCATGCCGGAGTAGTAGCTGGTACCGCACGCGAGGATGTGTACCGCGTCGACCTTCGACAGCATCTCCTCGGCGCCGGGGCCGAACAACTCGGGGCCGATGCCGCCGACGCTCTCGAGTGTGTCGGCGATGGCTCGCGGCTGCTCGAAGATCTCCTTTTGCATGAAGTGACGATACGGTCCGAGCTCCTCGGTCGCGCCGGAGGTTTTCACCGTGATTTCCTGGCGCGACACGGCCACACCTTCCGCATCGTAAATGCCGAACTTCTCGCGCGTCACGTCGGCGACATCGCCTTCTTCCAAATAGACGACCCGCTGCGTGACCTGCGCAAGCGCGGTCGCGTCGGATGCAAGAAAATGGTCGTGCTCTCCGACGCCGACAAGCAAGGGGCTGCCCGCACGCGCGCCGACCATGCGCCCGGGCTCGCGCGTGCTGATCGCCGCAATCGCATAGGCGCCGTGAAATTCCGCGACCGCCTTGCGAACCGCAATGAGCAGGTCTCCGTCGTAATAGGCATGGATGAGATGCGCGATGACCTCGGTGTCGGTCTGCGTGACGAAGCGATAACCCTGCTGCTGCAGGCGCTCCCGCAAGGGCTCGAAGTTCTCGATGATGCCGTTGTGGACAACGGCAATCTCGCCGCTGCTGATGTGGGGGTGCGCGTTGTCGGCGGTCGGCGCGCCGTGCGTCGCCCATCGGGTGTGCGAGATGCCGGTTTCCCCGGAGATGCGAGTCACGCCTGCCTGCGCGGCGAGATCGGCCACGCGTGCAGTGCTCACCAGCCGATGCAGGCCGCCGTTGATTACCGCGAGCCCGGCCGAATCGTACCCGCGATATTCCAGTCTGCGGATGCCCTCGATCAGGATGGGAACGACGTTTTCGCGAGCTACCGCGCCGACGATGCCGCACATGATCAGTGTCCTGCGTCGTGAGTTGTGAAGATAAAGAAGCGAGCGAAATCGGCCGCCAGGCACGGCGCTCGGCCGAGGCAGTAGTTTGCGCTACGGCGAGGCCGAGCAACGCAGTATGGCAGCCGAGTGCGCCGCGAACTATCGAACGAACTTGCGAGGCAGGACACCGGTTATCCTTTCCTGGGTCGCTTCCAACCCGGAATCGTGATCTGCTTGTTCTGCGAGATCGTAAGCTGGCCGGCGGGGACCTCCTTGCTTATCGTGGCGCCTGCGCCTATGGTCGCGCCCTGGCGCACCGTCACCGGCGCGATGAGTTGCGTGTCGGATCCGATATGCACATCGTCCTCGATGACCGTACGGTGCTTGTTCGCGCCGTCGTAATTGCAGGTGATCGTGCCGGCACCGACATTGACATCGCGGCCGACCGTCGCATCGCCGACATAGGCGAGATGGTTGACCTTGCTGCGCACACCGATCGCGCTTGCCTTGATCTCGACAAAATTGCCTATATGCACTTCATCGCCGAGCAGCGTGCCCGGGCGGATACGCGCGTACGGGCCGACGCGACAGCGGGCGCCGATGGCGGCGTCCTCGATATGCGAAAACGGAGCGACGAAGGTGCCTCCGCCGACGCTCACGTTCCGTATCACGCAATGCGCCCCGATGACGACGTTGTCGGCGAGCGAAACCTCGCCCTCGAAGATGCAGCCGACGTCGATGCTTACATCGCTCCCGCAGGTCAATTGACCACGAACGTCGATGCGCGCCGGGTCGGCCAGTGTCACGCCCGCGTCGAGCAGCGCGCCTGCCTGCGCACGCTGGTAGAGCCGCTCGAGCTCCGCCAGATCGCGCTTGAGCGCGATGACGTCGGTCAGATAATACTCGCCGCTCGAGTTCTTGTTGTCTATCTTCGCAAGCCAGCGTCGAAATGCGTCGGTGGGCGCCGCCATGACGCCGGTATTGATCTCGCGTATGGCGCGCTGCCTTGTGCTCGCATCCTTCTCTTCGGCGATGGAGACCACCTTTCCTCGCTCGTCGCGAACGATGCGCCCGTAGCCGGTGGGATCGTCGAGCTCGATCGTCAGCAAAGACAACGCCCCGGCGCGAGCGCAATCGATCACCTTTCCAAGCGTGATAGCGCTGGCAAGCGGATCGGCTCCGAACAACACCAGCGTCACCCCGTCCGATTCAAGCACGCGCAGCGCCTGCGCAAGCGCGTCGCCGGTTCCATTCGGTGGATTCTGCAACGCCCATTTAAGGTCCGGATCGGGGAAACTTTTACGCACCGCATCGTCCGCGTAGACGACGCAGATCGACCGGGGCTCGAGTGTTCTCACTGTAGCCAACACATGCGCCAGCAGCGGCCGGCCTCCCAGCGCATGCAGCACCTTGGGCAGCGCCGAACGCATGCGCTTGCCGACACCGGCAGCGAGAA
>VBCZ01000320.1 GCA_005889025.1 Betaproteobacteria bacterium | reverse complement strand
TGAGGAGCGAAGCTGTCGCCGACGAATGCTTGATCACCGCGCCTCCGGGCGCGAGGTTGCCCCTGAGCACCGCGATCCCGCCGCTGGGAAAGATGGGGTTGGCGACGGAGCGCACGACCTGCTGTGCCGGATTGATTTCCGATGCGGCAATCACTTCCTCCAGCGTCTGGCCGGAAACGGTGGACGCATCCAGGTGGAGCAACGATCGCAGCTCGCGCAGCACGGCGTTCAAGCCGCCCGCATCGTGCAGGTGCTCCATGTAGTGCTGTCCGGACGGCTTGAGATCGACGAGCACCGGTACCTTTCGTCCAAGCGCATCGAAACTGTTCAGATCGATGCGGACGCCGCGTCGAGCGGCAATCGCGGTTACATGGATCAGGGCGTTGGTCGATCCGCCTATCGCATGCAATACGGTGAGCGCATTGGTGAACGCCTTGGGTGACACACCGGAAGCTTCCGCCAAGCGGAGGCGCTCGGCGTGCACCGCCGGAATAGTGGCCGAGCCGGGAAGACTCATGCCCATCGCTTCGGTCATGCAGGCGATGGTGCTTGCCGTACCCATGACCATGCAGGTGCCGGCGGTCGGCGCGAGACGCGCGTTGACTGCGTCGATCTCGTGTTGATCGACTTCTCCGGCACGGAATTTCGCCCAGTAGCGCCGGCAATCGGTGCATGCGCCGAGGCGTTCTCCCCGATGGGTACGCGTGAGCATCGGCCCGGTCGGCAGGACGATGGACGGCACGTTCGCAGACGCGGCCGCCATGAGCTGCGCCGGTATTGTCTTGTCGCATCCGCCGATCAGCACGACAGCATCGACCGGCTGCGCACGGATCATTTCCTCGGTGTCCAACGCCATCAGATTGCGCAGATACATGCTCGTCGGGTAGGCGAACGACTCGTGAATGGATATCGTCGGGAATTCCATGGGAAGGCCGCCGGCGAGCATGACGCCGCGCTTCACTGCCGCGATGAGCTGCGGGACGGTCGCATGGCAGGGATTGAACTCGCTATAGGTGTTGGTGATGCCGACGATGGGGCGCTCGAGAGCGTCATCGGAATATCCCATGGCCTTGATGAAGGCCTTGCGCAGGAACAGCGAAAATTGCGCGTCGCCATAGCTGGTCAACCCGCGCCGCATGCCGCCGGTCATGCCGCGGTGACCGGATGACGCGTGACGAAGTGCAGCCGCTCGAGCGAGGCGAAGAGCTGTTCTCTCGCGTCGACCGCGAGCGAACGCAATGGGGGCCGCACGACGCTCCAGTCGGGTGCGGCCTGCAGCTCCGCGAGAATGGCCTTGTTGGCTGCCACCATCGGAAACTTCTGGATCACGGCGCGAATGGCAGTGAGCTCCTGTTGCATCGCGTCCGCGGCCGGTGTCTTCCAGACCTCGATGAGCTTCCGCATGGGCGCGACGTTCACGTTCGCCGTGGCGGAGATACAACCGGCGCTGCCCATCCGCAGCGCCTCGAGCAGATACGTCTCGCTCCCCGGAAAGACCTCAAAGCCGGGGAAAGTCTGCAGCAGCGCCTGTGTATTCTTCCAGTCTCCGGAGCTGTCCTTGAGCCCGACGACAACCCCGGGGAAGGCCTTGAGCAGCCGATCGACGAGCGCTAGCGAGAAGCCGACGCCGGCCATCGGAGGGATGTGATACAGGTAGATGCGCAAGCGGCTGTCCGCGACACGTTGAATCACCTCGGCGATGCTCGCGTAGATGCCGTCGTCAGTCACTCCCTTGTAGTAGAAAGGTGGAAGCATCAGCACGCCGAAGCAGTTGCGCTCGACGGCATGACGCGTCAGCGCGACCGTGTCGGGAAGCGCACAACAACCCGTGCCCGGCATCAGCATTCGCGGAGAAATGCCGCTGTCGATTAGGCGCTCCAGCAGCGCCTTCCGCTCGCTGATGGAGAGCGAGTTGGCTTCGCTCGTCGTCCCGAACACTGCGAGACCGTTGGCGCCTTCGTCGAGCAGCCATTGGCAATGCGCGACAAATCGCTCCTCGTCGACCGACAGGTCGGAATGAAACGGCGTAAGCGCGGGAACAAGGATACCGCGGGGATAATGATCGAGACTCATAGTGTTATTCAAGGCTCCGGTGGTTTCAACACGACAAGTGTACTGACAAGACAACGCCGAGGCGACAAGCGAGCGTCGTAGACTATGGAAAAGATCGACCCGCCAGCTCCCCCGATCCGACGCCGCTGCCGCCGTCGATCATTAGATGAACGCCTGGATTGAAAGGAATCGCCGCCCATCGGGCAACGCAAATCAAGCGTCGCAACATCGGTGTTTACCTCCGCCGGCACGTCTTATTGTGAGCGCTTTGGGTCGACCATTGTAAATGAACGTTTAGGCTGTCCCCAACGCTGAAAGAGGAGGTTTTCGCCGTGTCCAATCGCATCCATCAGGAAGTCGAGTTTGCGGCCAGCCCGACGCGTCTGTATGACGCTCTCATCGACGAAGAGCAGTTCAGCGCGCTGAGCGGTGGCGCACCCGCCAAGATAAGCAGAGAAGTCGGAGGTGGATTCTCCTGCTTCGGGGGAATGATCGTCGGACGACAGGTCGAGCTGATACCGAACCGTCGAATCGTCCAGGCATGGCGCGTCGGTAACTGGGATGCCGGCGTCTATTCCATTGCCAGATTCGAGATCAGCGAAAAGGGATCGGGAAGCCTGCTCGTTTTCGATCACACCGGATTTCCCGATGGCCAACGCGAGCATCTCGATGCAGGCTGGAAGGCGAACTACTGGGAGCCCCTGAAGAAGTACCTGGCCTGACTCTGTCTTGCCGACCGGCTACGCCTATAACCTGCTCTCATGGCCCGCTCTTATCGCGCGTTCCGGGCCGGCGCATTCGATTCGAAGCGCGCCGAACGGCATCCGATGACAAAGGGCCCGCATCGGCTGCGAGCCCTTTGGGTTTGCGGGATGGTCTTATTTGTTGCCGGCGCGCTGCGATTCTTCGGGTCCGGTCCCAAACTGGCACCGCTCTCGCTTAGCTATTTGATGACGATCTCCTGCATGGTCTTGTTGCCCAGGATGTCGCGGACCTCGGTTCGCTTCATCATGACCTGGACCTGCTTGTCCTCGGAGCCGACAATCTTGCTCATCATGGCATCATACTTGGCCGATATACCGTCAAAGGCGGCCCAGTTCTTGTACTCGTCCATGAACATCACGTCCCAGTCGTCTCGCCCCAGGGCGTTCCCCGAGAGAATATGACTGGAAACCAGGAGGCCCTGCTTCTTCGCTTCTTCATTGATTTTCTTCCGCATCGGAAGAACCTCGCGCATATACACGTCGAACATGCCGGGCTTGACCCGGATCATGCTGATATTCCAAACCGAGCCCTCCGTGTACGGCTTGTCTTGAGCATGAACAGGAACCGAGGCCAGCGATAGCACCAGCAATATCGCAGCTGAAACCAGCCGCGGAACCGCGTTGTCGATCTTCATTGTTAGTCCTTCCCTTGATTGAGGTTGCAGTCGGATCCCTCGTGTCGGCCGGAGCATTCTTGTCCATGGTCGCGGTAGCGGAGGGCGCCGGGCGATATTGTGCCGCAACCGCCCCTCGGTGTGCCATGAAATGCGGCTTGGAGCGACAGGCAAGGACCATTTTCCAATCATGTCCTTTCTTGGATTGTTGGGCGCCGCGGCCCCCGAGCTACGCTTCGCGCTCGCCCAACACCGCGGAGACATAGTTTAC
>VBCZ01000321.1 GCA_005889025.1 Betaproteobacteria bacterium | reverse complement strand
TTTAGTTGTCGTTCGGTTGTCTTCGATTTCAAGGACCTTGCTCCAGCAATTGCGGCTCAGCTTGAGAATTATCATACACCGACCAGGCATTTGCCAGTGGGCGATAGATACCCGTGAAGGCCCGCGATAATTAAACAGCGCGCCGGCATGGAGGTTACTGCTTCTCCACGACCACTCGCCCCTGCGCGTTGAGAAACACATGGTAGCGGTTTCCATCTTTGCATGACGCGACGTGATCGGTGTCGGTTCGTGTCGTGACGCTGACGACCTCGCCGCACGGCAAGCCCTGCAATGTGATCACCGTGAACAGATCTCTCCTGACCGATGCGTCGTCGGCAGCGAGCGCGGACGCAACGAAGCAGGCCGCTGTCAAACTCGCGATTCCCCAACCCGTCACACGTTTATGCATAGTTCTTCCAGAATTAGAACTTTTCGAAATTGGGTGATGAAATGGCCCAAGGTCGCCCCGGCTCATTGTGGTAACTGCGCCGGGGCCCAATCTGCGATGGGGAACTTGGATCCCGGCCCCCGGCCTCCGCCGGGGCAGGCTGCGCCGGGATGACGGGACTATGGTGTCACTCAATTACGCAAACCTCGATAGATTCCGACAATGCGTGGAATTTTTGTGATCGATGTCGCTTAATCGAAAAGATCACGAGACCGTCGCAAACTTGGCGGGGTCCGCAAGAATGCCCCAGATCGCTTCGCGCGACGCCGCGACCGCGGACGCCAGTACCGGGTCGCTGTCCTGCAATAGCGCGAGCACCTTGAGGACCAGCAGATCGTACGGCCGCCGCAGCTCGGCCAGCGAGGTCTTGAGCTTCCCCTGATAGTACGCACGAAATTGATCCAGCAGGTCGTTGACCTGATTCTTGAGCGCGATCTTGGTCAGCACGCCGATGGCACTGGTGTCCGTGAGCCGCTGCTCGAGCGATTTCAGGTCCAGCGTCGGCGTCTTCGTCGCAACTTCCGGAGCGACGCTCTCCTTCTTGGGCGCCTGCGCTGCGGGCGCTTTCTCCGGGGCGACTTTCGCAGGTGCCTTCGCACCCGGCGCTTCGGCCTTGGCTGCGTTCCGAGTTGTAGTTGCGGGCGGTGCGGCCGGCCCTGCCGCCACCACCTCGCTCTTCGTTGCGCCGGGTGGTGGAGTCTGGCTTGGCGATGGTGCCGGACTAGCCACAGGTGGCGCAGCCTCGGCCACAGCAGGGGGCGCGGAGCTCTGTGGCTGCGCACTCGGCGGTTGCGGTTTAACGCCGGCGCAGCCGGCAGTCACGAGGATGCAAAGCAGTCCGGCGATCGCCGCTATGCGCATGAATTGCGCTTCAGTCCGATTCGTAACGGAACCTCGGCTCATACGTCCTCCCGGTTTCCCGGTTACCACGGAATGGTATCGCCATTTCCGCGTGATGGTAGCGCGAATAAATGCGGCCGTTGTTGCCGAAATCGATCCGCCGACGTTCGGGACATTCAATCCGGGGCCCAAGGTTCCCGCCTCACGCAGCGCGGTGCTCGACAATGGCTTGATTAGCGGCTCGGCCGGGGGAAGGGTCGCGCGCAGCGAAACCGCGCCTCATCGACGCGGAAATCCTGAGTTTGGTTTAAGCCGCCAGACGTCCCGCTGCTCGTGGCATCGCTGCCTACAAGCGCGGAAGGCCCGGCGGTCATGATCGTCGCTCGAGCGACGATCACTTTCGTTTAGTGCGAGGTGGTCTGGTCGTGCTTGCCGCCCGGCGTGGAAACACGCGATACAGTTCGCCCGATCGTCGTCGGGTCATCATTGCGGGCGAGATCACCCAGGGAAATGATGCCGACCAGCCGCTTGTCCTTATTGATCACCGGCAGGCGCCGGACCTGGGCCTCGGCCATGTTCCGCGCCACGTCGTCGATAGCGTCGGTGTCGAAGCAGTAGAGCATTTCCTTGCTCATGACATCGGCGACCTTGGCGTCGGGCGATTTGCCTTGAGCCACGGCGCGGATGACGATATCGCGGTCGGTGATCATGCCCACCAGCCGATCGTTTTCGCCGACCGGCAGCGCGCCGGCGTCGACTTCGGCCATGAGCTTCGCCGCCTCGCGGATGGTTTGATCGGGGCTCAACAGGCGCACATCGCGCGTCATTATGTCGCTAACTTTCATCGTTTTTACCTCCACGGCTACAACCTGCGGGCAACGTGTCCGCAGCGGCGCGGTCGTAGGATTGCCTCTTACGTAGGGCCGCGCCGATCTTGGTGTGACAGTGCAGGCGGGGAGATGTTTCAGGGAATTGTCTACGTCGCGTGCTCTTTTTTTAGATCCTGCAAGTCGCGGATTGGACCGCTTCCGAAAAAGAGTGACACTTCCTACCCTCACCCGACGTGCTTCCGCGCGTCGGCCTCTCCCGGCGGGAGAGGCGTGACAGAAGGGCCTGCGCGCTAAGCCTTGTAGGCAACGACCTCGATCTCGACTTTGGCGTCGATCATCAGCTTCGCCTGTGTCGTCGATCGCGCCGGTTTGTTCTCGGGGAAGAATTCGGCATAGACGCGGTTGAAGGTCCAGAAGTCGCGCGCATCATCCAGCCACACCGTGGACTTGACGACATCTTTGAGCGCGCATCCGGCAAGCGCAAGCGCCTTTTCGACGTTCTTCATAGTCTGCCGCGTCTGCGCCTCGATGCCGCCCGGCACGATCTCGCCGTTGTCGCCCATGGCGACCTGCCCCGACACGAATACGAACGGCCCAGCCTTGACCGCAGGCGAGAATGGCAGCGGCTGCCCGCCGGCGCCGGTGCGGGTTCCTTATTCGGACACGGTACCAAAAACCCGGCAACGCGTGCGAATGAATTTGCACCTACAGGATTGATTGTGCGTGGGTCCGAATTTATTCAGACACGGTATCGAAACCTTGGCATCGCGTGCGAATGAATTCGCACCTACAGGTCGATGTGCGTAGGTCCGGCGCAGCTGCGGTGAAACTAAATTACAGTTTAGGTGCTTCCTTCGTTCAAGGCTCCCGTGGCATCCGCGCCGACGAGCCGATGAATTTTTACCTATGTAACGATCGGCATTGGCCGCCCCTTGACGCGGTGTCAAAAGAGCGTAGACTCGCCGCGTCGATGTAATTTAATTACACAATCTCGACCATAGCGGCGCCGCTCGTATTACTATTGAGCATTTCCGAAAACGAGTGACACTTCCTGCCCTCACCGCCGCGCTTCCGCGCCTCGGCCTCTCCCAGCGGGAGGTGTGGCTGGGGCCTTGCTTCAGGGGCAGGTGGAGATAGATTCTCAAATAGTGCGCCCGGGAGCGGGCCATTTCACCAAGGAGGAGTGATGTTTCGCACCGGCATCCGCAGCACGCGTTCGTGTCACACGAAGCGGACGTTCCGCGCCTCTCTCGCGGTCCTCGCCGTGACCGCAACGGCAGCAATGGCGATGGCGACCGGCTCCGCGCTGGCCGCGCCCGCGAAAGGCGGCGCCGCCAACCTCGCGATGATCGGCGAGCCGCAGACGCTCGACCCGATGGCGTCGACGGCCGACCTGGTCAGCACGATCATGCAGCACGTCTATGAGCCGCTGTACACCTTCGACGCCAACTGGAACGTGGCGCCCATGCTGGCGGAAAGCATGCCGGCGATCTCGAAGGACGGCCTCGTCTACACCATCCCGCTTCGCAAGGGCGTGAAGTTCCACAACGGCAAGGAAATGACCTCCGACGATGTCGTCGCGTCGCTGAAGCGCTGGATGGACATGGCGCCGCGCGGCAAGGCCGTCGCCAAGGAGGTGAAGAGCCTCGAGGCCAAAGGTCCGAACACGGTGGTCATTACGCTCAACCGGCCCTACGCGCCGCTGCTCGCGCATTTCGCGCTTCCGTCGGGGTTCGCGGTGATCATGGCGAAGGACTCGATCGCCAATCCCCTCACCCAGTTCATCGGCACAGGGCCGTACGTTTTCAAGGAGCGCAAGCCGGATCAGTACGTGCAGATGGTGCGCTTCGACGGATACAGCGCGCGCAAGGAGCCGGCGAGCGGCTATGCCGGCAAGCGCGAGGCACTGCTCGACGAGCTGCGCTTCGTCCCGGTCCCCAATGCCAACACGCGGGTGGAGGGAATGCTATCGGGGCAGTATCAGTTCGCGGATCTCCTCCCCGTCGAATCGTATTCGAGGCTCGAGGGCAACTCCGGCGTAAAAGCCGTGCTGACCGCGCCGTTCGGTTTTCCATACCTGGTGCTCAATACCAAGCAGGGGCCGCTTGCGAATCTCCAGCTGCGGCAGGCGGTGGAGGCGGCGCTCAACAACGCCGACATGATGGGCGCGGGATTCGGCGACCCGAAGTTCTACACGACCGACAGCAGCCACTACGCCAGGAACACGCCGTTCTACTCGACGGCGGGAACCGAGAACTACGGCAAGGGCGACGCCAAGAAAGCCGCCGCGCTCGTCGCGGCCGCCAAGTACGACGGCACGCCGATCAAGATTCTCACCAGCCAGCAATACGAGTTTCATTACCGAATGGCGCTGGTGATGGCGGAAAACCTCAAGGCCGCCGGATTCAAGGTCGACATGCAGGTGGTGGATTGGGCGACGCTGATCCAGCGCCGCAACGATCCCGCGCTGTGGGACATCTACGTCACGCATTCCGCCGTGCTACCCGAGCCTACGCTGACGCCGCCGCAACTCGGCGAGGGCGCGCCGGGATGGTGGAGCTCGCCCGCCAAGGAGGCCGCGCTGTCCGCGTTCAACGCCGAAGCCGATCCCAAGAAGCGCGGCGCGCTCTGGGGCAATGTGCAGCAGGTCGTCTTCACCGAAGTGCCTTACATCAAGGTCGGGAATTTCAACAGCCTTACCGCGCGCTCCGCGAAGCTCGACGGCTACGTCCCGATGCCTTGGCCTTTTTTCTGGAACACGGGGTTGCAGAAATGAGATTGGGAGCGGATCGATCGTTTGCCTGAACCGTCAGGAAGTGAAGTCGGCTGCGGACCGATCGTTTGCACAGATGCCGTCATTCCGGTCAAGCCCGCAAAGCGGGCGCGAGCCGGAATCCATTTGTTTCAACGTCAACTTGGATTCCCGCTTGCGCGGGAATGACGTTCGAGGGCATTTCGCATCGATGACATGCACAGGCGTTGCAAAATTGATGTCATTCTGAGGAGTGCAGCGACGAAGAATCTGTTTTTGGCGACATGTGATTTTCACAACAGCGGATTCCTCGCTCCGCTCGGAATGACATGG
>VBCZ01000318.1 GCA_005889025.1 Betaproteobacteria bacterium | reverse complement strand
CTATTCTCAAGGCCCGATGATGTCGTTCGAATTTCAGGAATCCTATCTGCGGACGGTGCTCGCGTTCATCGGCATCGTCGATCTTGACATCGTCCGCGTCGAGGGGCTCGCGATGGGCGAAGACGCGATACGGAGCGCCCTGGCGCATGCCGAGACTCGCGTTCACAACCTCACGCGCGGCGTCGTGACGGGTCGCTCGCAGGGCGCGGCGCGGGCCGCGGCATGAGACCGGATTCGCTCCGCAATTTCGCGTCGGGATCGCTGATCGGAGCGGCCATTGTTTGTCTGGCGCTGGCAGTCGACGCACCCGACGACCAGTCGACGGCGATCGTGGCGGCGCTGGCGATCGTGCTCGCGTGCGCCGTAGCTTTGCACGCCGCGCCCATTCGCTCTCTTTTTGCGAATTCGGACAGACGCTCCGCTTCGGCTATAATCGCGCCGCGCCAATCGATGAAATCTCCGGATAAGGGGTGTGCGGAGGTTCCGCAGAGGGCCTGTAGCTCAGTTGGTTAGAGCAGAGGACTCATAATCCTTTGGTCGCTGGTTCGAGTCCAGCCGGGCCCACCGCCACCGGCACCCAGCCGGCGCACCAAGTCGGCGCAAGACGCACGGGCGCCTTGTTTGCGGGAGCAGCGAACCGGAACCGGCGTCGGACGTCGAAACAACGACCCGCTTGGGATAGGTCATTTCGTCCCAACGTGCACAGGGCCTGAATCTTGTTCGATCTCAACGCAGCACATCAAAACGGGAGCCATGCAGTGATGGACGCAAGGTGGGCTGGAATCGCGCTCCTCGCACTCGCTTGGTTGCCGGGTTGCATGGTCGGCCCGAATTTCCGTCAGCCCGATCCGCCCGACCTTCCGCGCTACACCGAGACGCCGATGCCCGATCAGACGGCGTCCGCGCCCGGCGTCGGCGGTGCCGCTCAACGGCTGATCGCCGGCGGTGAGCTGCCCGCGCAATGGTGGACCCTTTTTCGCTCCGAGCCGCTCGATCGACTGATTCGCCAGGCCGTCGCCGACAGCCCGAATCTGGCCGCCGCTGAAGCGACGCTTCGCCAGGCCCGGGAAAACCTCGCAGCCCAGACCGGCGCGCTGCTGCTGCCGCGCGTCGATGCCAACTTGAGCGCGACGCGCGAGAAGATATCCGGCGCGTCGTTCGGCCAACCCGGGATTGGCGCAAGCATCTTCAGTCTCTATAACGCATCGGTCAGCGTTTCCTACATGCTCGACCTTTTCGGCGGCAACCATCGCGAGCTCGAGGCATTGCAATCGCTCGTCGACTACCAGAACTATCAGCTGGAGGGCGCGTATCTTGCCCTGACTGCCAACATCGTCACGACGGCCGTCCGCGAGGCTTCGTTGCGCGCACAGATACACGCGACCGAGGACATCATCGCCGCCGAACAAAAGCAGCTCGAGCTCGTCGAACGGCAATATGCGCTCGGCGCGGTGGCCAAGCTGGCAGTGCTGACGCAGCGTGCTCAGCTCGAGCAGACGCGAGCGACGCTGCCGGGGCTCGAGCGCACTCTTGCGCAGACGCGCCACCAGCTCGCAACGCTCGCGGGACGCTTCCCGAGCGAGGCGGTGATTCCGCCGTTCGAACTGGATGCGTTGATGCTGCCGGTCGAGCTCCCCGTGTCGCTGCCGTCCTCGCTGGTGCGCCAGCGTCCCGATATTCGTGCATCGGAAGCGCTGCTGCATCAGGCGAGCGCGCAGGTGGGCGTCGCCACGGCCAATCTTTACCCCAAGATCACCCTTTCGGGAAGCTTCGGAGAGCAGTCACTGCAGCTGCACCGGCTTTTTGCCGGCCCCGCCGTATGGAGCATCGGCGCGGGCCTGCTACAGCCGTTGTTTCACGGCGGCGAATTAGAAGCCAAGCGCCGCGCG
>VBCZ01000317.1 GCA_005889025.1 Betaproteobacteria bacterium | reverse complement strand
CATATCGGCACCGGCTCGTCGACAACGGGCAGGCCGTATCTGGTGCGGTTTATCGACGGCACGCTCATTCCCAGCGCCGAGTTCCTGCGCGGTGAGCTCAAGCGAATCTCGCAGCCGACTACCGCCAGCATCAAATAGCGATTGCATCGGGGCTTTAGCCCCGCCTTAACGTCGCCTCAGCGGGTTCCCTCCATAACGCCTCTTTCTCTGGGAGAAGCCGCCGCGCGAAAGCGCGGCGGGCGAGGGCGCGCGAAAGCGGCGCGGCTGAGGGTGCACGGACCGCGGAGGGGAGTTAAGGTGCGCCGATCCGCGACGTGTGAAGGCAGGAAGCCGCAGCCCCGATGCAATCGCTATTTGATGCTGGCGGTAGTCGGCTGCGAGATTCGCTTGAGCTCACCGCGCAGGAACTCGGCGCTGGGAATGAGCGTGCCGTCGATAAACCGCACCAGATACGGCCTGCCCGTTGTCGACGAGCCGGTGCCGATATGGTCGATGAAGTCTTCGACGGTTTTTATCTGCGATCCCGCAAACGCGAGCTTGGTGCGCAGGTGAAGTCCTGCCTCGCGCGACGAGTAGGCAACATCGTTGCGCAGGAACTGCAGGTCGCTGCGGCCTTCGACAACGCGAATGAGCGCATCGATCCTGGCAGACTCGGTGACCGGTGCCGGACATTCGGCCGAAGCACCCGAAGCAAGGACCATCGATGCAAGCACAACGACGCAAACTGCCGCGAAGCGGGTCAATGGTTTGATGTACGAAAGCATGCCGTGCATTCCTTCTGGAATTAAGCGACATCAGAGTGCTCGACGCGAGAAAAGTTCACTGCAACGCCGGAACGCGGCGGAGCACCTCAGCATCCCGACCGATCGACGGGCCCCATGGGCTGCCAGAACCACCGGGGCATCGTCATTTATTGGCGTTCCGTCGATGCTTCGCTGGTCCAAGGCGATCGCAGGCATCCCATATCCTTATAACCTCCATTGGTTATGACTCCGTTGGTTATGACTCCATTGGAGCAACAAACGCAAGCGCCTCTGGATGGCTACTGCGACAATGTGCTGAAAAAGCGGGGTCTTCAGCGCAATCGCGGAGTCCGCAGGCGATCGACGAACCTGCGAGTGAAGGTGCGACCGCGGTTTTGCCGGCGGTGAATTGCGCGTTTCAGTTTCCACACTCTCTGTGCGGTCCGAGGAATGGCGATGAACACGGAAAAGATCAAGGTTCGGGTAACCGAAAGCGGAAATGTGATCGAGGTGGCGGTTCTGAACAAGCGAGCCGACCGGATAGAGATTGTGATCGGCGAAGGCGTGCATAACGTCCGCTGCGAGCTGGTGCCGACGCGCAACAGCCTGGCATACGTAGGAAAAGCGATGGGCCGTGAGATCGTCTACGAACGAAGCCGCGAGCAGGTCCAGGCCGATATCAAGCGGGTCGATCCCAACTTGTACAATTCTAAGCGCCGCTGAGTAAACCAGACGCGACGGAACCGAGACGCTGCCGCGACCAAAGAAGGGCGCCGTTCGCTCACCCAGCGCATTGCGCTTCACGATCCCAAAGTCACTCCAGTTTGAAAGATTTGCTCGTTGCGGTTCCGCGACGGCGGTTGCCAGCGCGGTCTGCCTACAAGCCAAAATACAATGGGTAGCAACCGTTGAACGAATACAGTCGAATCCCGGTCTCAACGGAGCATCGAGGGAGCCCGGCTATGAAAATAACAGGCGTACGTTCCGGTCTACACGCGCGCACGACAACGGCTGCAAGCCGAATCCCGCAAGTCATGCGCGTCCGGGCGGCGATCATCGGCGCGGCACTCATGTCGGTCTCGGCAGCCGGGTATGCAGCGACGGCCGAGGACGCCGACGTATCGGACCTGCCCAAATCATGGGCCGCGCTGGCGACCGAGCCCGCGGTCCGCGCCGTCGAACCACCGAAGCCCGATGCGTCGGCCGCGATCGAGTCGCGGAAAAGCTACCTCATCCCCGCGCTTGAAATCGTCGGCTTCGACATCCTGGTCAACCTCGTCAATCGGCCGCTGAGCAGCGACTACCATAGCAATTTCTCGACAATCCGCCGCAACCTGCACAGCAGCTGGGTGGTTGACAGCGATCCGTTCAAGACCAACCAGCTCGGGCATCCATACCAGGGATCGATGTATCACGGCTTCGCCAGATCCGCGGGCCTCAACTACTGGGAAGCGCTGGCGTACACGTTCGCGGGCAGTGCAGCGTGGGAAATCGCCGGTGAAAAGACACCGCCGTCCCGAAACGACCAGATCAATACAGGAATCGGCGGAAGCTTTCTCGGCGAAGTGCTGTTCCGGCTGTCGAACCTCGTTCTCGAGCATGAGAACATCCCGCCGTTCTGGCGCGAAATCGGCGCGGCGGTCGTCTCCCCCGCGACGGGATTCAACCGCCTCGCGTTCGGTGACCGATTCAAGGATGTGTTTCCCGGCCACGACCCGGTCTACTACAGCCGCCTGCAAATCGGTTTCAGCGGGACTGCACAAAATCAGTCGGGTACGTCCACCACCAAGCTGAGAGCCAACGAAGGGCTGGTCGACTACTCGATCGATTACGGCTTGCCGGGCAAGCCCGGATACACCTACACGCGTCCGTTCGATTACTTCTCGTTCCAGACGACCGCGTCCAGCGCCAACGGTTTCGAGAATCTCATGACCCGCGGCCTGCTCTACGGCAAGGAGTACGAGGCCGGCGCAAATTATCGCGGCGTTTGGGGAATCTACGGCAGCTACGACTACATCGCACCGCAGTCCTTCCGCGTGTCGAGCACGGCGCTGTCGCTCGGCACGACCGGCCAGTACTGGGTGTCGCAGGACATCGCGATTCAGGGCACCGCGCTCCTAGGATCGGGTTATACCGCCGTGGGTACTACGCACAGCACGGCGAATAACGACTATCACTACGGACTCGCGCCGCAGGCGCTGCTTGCGTTGCGCTTCATTTTCGGCACCAAGGCTTCGCTCGATTTGACCGGACGGGAATATTTCGTCAGCCGCAACAATATCGCCCGGCTGGTTGCATCGCTCACGGTGCCGGTAGTTGGC
Organism: Betaproteobacteria bacterium; assembly: GCA_005889025.1. Classification (GTDB taxonomy): domain Bacteria; phylum Pseudomonadota; class Gammaproteobacteria; order Burkholderiales; family Casimicrobiaceae; genus PALSA-1003. The sequence continues at coordinate 1,062 of VBCZ01000317.1, read as the reverse complement.
CGGCACGGCATCGCGATCAAGTATCTCAGGAACCGGCGCGATGCGTTCTATCCCGACGTCGGCGACAGCTCGCAGTCGCGTGGAACCATCGGGATTTTCTATACGTTCCTCGGCCACGAGCGCTTCGGCGCAGTCGATTGGCGTTAGCTCGAGCGGACTCCGCACTGCGCGTCCGCCGCGATTGAGCACGTGAGTGTAGATCATCGTCGTGCTTACATCGCTGTGTCCGAGCAATTCCTGCACTGTTCGAATGTCGTAGCCCGATTCGAGCAGATGCGTCGCGAAGGAATGCCGCAGCGAATGCGGCGTTGCAAGCTTCACGATGCCCGCATCGCGCACGGCCTGCCGCATCGCGCGCTGGAATGCCTGGTCGGACAAATGATGGCGGCGCACCACGCCGCCGCGCGGATCGCGTGAACGCGTCGGCGCGGCAAAGACATACTGCCATCCCCATTCCCGCGCGGCACTGCGCCATTTGCGCTCCAGCGCCGCCGGCATGTATACCGCGCCACAGCCGTCGGCCGAGTCCTGCTCATAAAGCCCGTGCACGCTGCGCAGATGTGCGCGCAAGGGCGCAATCGCGCTCCGCGGCAACACGGTGACACGGTCCTTGGCGCCTTTGCCGTCACGCACCATGATTTCGCGACGCTCGAAGTCAACGTCTTTTACGCGAAGGCGCACAGCTTCCATGATGCGAAGGCCGGCGCCGTAGAGCAAGGCGCCGATCAATCGATGCGTGCCGTCGAGACGGTCGAGCACGCGTCTTACTTCGTCCCGAGTCAGCACGACCGGAAGGCGCGCCGGACGTTTTGCGTGTTGCACACCGTCCAGCCATGGCAGCTCGATTGTCAAAATCTCGCGATAGAGGAACAGCAGCGCGCTGCGTGCAAGATTCTGCGTCGCAGCCGCCACATTCCGCTCGACCGCCAGGTAGGTGAGAAAAGCGACTATTTCCGGACCTCCCATTTCATTAGGGTGTCGCTTGCCGTGGAAAAGAATGAAGCGTCTAATCCAGTCGACGTATGCTTGCTCGGTGCGAATGCTGTAGTGCTTGAGACGGAT
>VBCZ01000315.1 GCA_005889025.1 Betaproteobacteria bacterium | reverse complement strand
GTGGTGATACGCGCGAGCGGCACAACGCCCTACAAGGACGTCATCGCCGTGGTGGACCTCCTGCAGTCCAACAACGTGCGCAAGGTCGGATTGCTGGCACAACCGCAATCCAACTGAACAGTCGCGATGCCGCCGTCGCGTTCCGACGCCCGCTGGTCGACCGGCAAATGGATCGCCGCGGTTCTGGCGGTGGCGATTCACCTCGCCTTCGTCGTTTTCCTCGTCTTCAGCGTGACTTGGCAGAACCGCAAACCCGAGGCGGTCAGCGTGGAGTTGTACGCGCCGCCCTCGCCGGAAAAAGTCGAGCCGGTCAAGTCCAGACCACCTGAGCCGGAGCCTCCAAAACCCGAGCCTCCGAGACCAGAGCCTCCCAAACCGGAGCCTCCGAAGCCGCAGCCGGAGCCGCCCAAGCCGCCGCCCAAGCTCGAGCCTCCGCAGCCCAGCAAAGCCGAAATCGCGCTCAAGGAAAAGAAGGAGATCGAGCGCAAGAAGCAGGCGCAGCTGGAGCACGACCGGCTGGAGAGGGAAAAGCGGGAAGCGGAGAAACGCGAGGCCGACAAACGGGATGCCGAAAAGAGAAAGGCCGAAGAAAAGCGCCTTGCGGAAGTACGGGAGCGCCAAACGCGCGAAGCGGACGCGCTCAAGGCGCAAGCCGAGCGCGAGCGGCGCGTCGTCGCTCAAGCCGCGGAATCTGCACTGGCAAAGGCCAACGAGGATTACGTGCGGCAGATCCAGGCGAAGATCAGGGCATTGGTCGTCGTCCCGCCGGACATCGCCGGCAATCCGGAGGCGATCTTCGAGGTCGTGCAGCTGCCCACGGGTGAGATCATCGACACGCAGCTCAGGAAGTCAAGCGGCGTCCGCGCCTACGACGATGCGGTTCAGCGCGCGATCATCAGGGCATCGCCGCTACCGCTACCGAAGTCGGCTGAGCTCTTTCGACGCAATCTAACCCTGAAGTTCCGGCCGCGGGACTGAAATGGGTTGGTGCTGGCCGGCGACGGCTCGCGCCTCGGCCTCTTTACTTTCAGCGGAGATATTTAGCGTTGCGTCGTCGGCCTCAAGCGTCTCGGCCTCCTCAACGTTCGACGAAGTTTCAATCGCCGCGTTGCCGGCCTCATGCGTCGACTCGCAATTCCCGGCCGATCCCGCTTCGCGGGTCCCTCGTCCGGTGGCTCGCGACGCTACTCGCAATTCCCCTTGCCGGCTCCGACGAGTTGTCGGCCTCAAGCCGCGACTCGCAATTCCCCGTCGATCCCCACGCTTCGCGTGGGGCCCCGCGCCGGGTGGCTCGCGCGGCTACTCGTCGCGCGCTTTTTTTTCGACGATATGAATGGTCGCCCAGCTCCAGTCAGGGCGCTGCTCGACCAAGTGACGCAGCGACACCGTATAGACGGAGTTCGCGGTGGCAAGGATGACGTTGCGGCCTTCGGCGTATTCGGATGTGGGCACGATTACGGTTTTCATCGCCAATGGTTTGTCCGGCCGCGAAGGGGGGGGCAGATACAAGCCCTCGAAGCGCTCTCCAATGGTCGACATGTCGATGCCGTTCACGACATAACCCATTTCCTCCTGCGCCCGCCGCTTCGCGGCCAGGGTGACCGCGACCATGCGCTCGGCAATGATGTTCACGCCGGCCTCGACTTCCTCGTTCGACACCTTGTTCAAGCGTCGCACGACACCGAGGAGCCATGAGTCGACGTCGGATTGCCGTACCGCGACCAGCGCGCCGAGGGTGAGGCTTTGCCCGATGCCGCCTGTCGCCGAGATGCGAAGTCCTGCCACGCTGCGGTCTTTCACTTCCCACGTCGGGTCGCTCCATGACGAAAGGCTCGCGGCAAGCGAGTCGTCTTCGGCGACGGGCCTGCGCTTGGCCCGTTGCGGCGCGGCGGCGACGGGATAGACCTCGATCTGCTCTGCGCCGCCATCGGCTGCGGTTTCAGCCGACTGAGCACCGAGATCCTGGCAGATGCGCGAAAGCCCGATGCGCACGCGTGCAGAAACGGCGACGGCGACTCGCGGGTCGCGCCGCAAATCCGTATGCGACGAAGGCGATAACGATGGCTGGATCTTGCGCAGCACCGCAAGCCGCTGCTGGTTGATCGCGGCGATCGGCCCCTGATCGGTCATTTCTGCATCGCGCAACATGCTTATCGCGCGATCCATTCCCTCTGCGAGGGGAGTCGTGTCGAGATACCGCAGCATCGATCCGCGATCGTTCCCCGTGCGTCGGACGAGTCCTTCTCTGCCGGCGAGATCGACAAAAAAACCCTCCAGGGACTTGGGTGTCTGCTCGAGTGACAGCCGGCGGCTCCAGGCGCGCACTTGCGAGCTCGCCCAATCGATCTCGACGGGGCTCAAGTTCCCGGTGTTGAGCTCATGAACGAGCAGCACGTACAGATATTCCTGCTCTGCCGACCACGGTTGCGCCGTGGCGCCGGCCGCGGGCAGCGCCATCGGCGCTCGGTCGCATTTCATTTCGCAGGAGCGCACATAAAGATGATGCAGCTCCAGCCATTTGGCGGGGATCCAGTGCTCGTACTTGAATACCCGGAGCTTGGCGTCGGTCCCATGGAAATGCATCAGGCGTATGAACAGCAATGGCAGCACAGCGCGCCAGCGCGCGTTTTCAGCCTGCGGCACAGCGGTTTCGAGCGCCGCCTGGTAGCCGAGCTTGAACGCCTGACTCATTTCCCACAGCGCCTGCCAGATACGCTCGGCAAGCTTCGGGGCGCCCTCCGCATTCTCGATATATTGCTTGATGAGCTGGCGTCGGTCAGCGCCAAGCGCGGCATCGATGAATTCGATGGCGGCGATGCGGTTCAAATCGATCGGGCGCTGCGACTTCCGCATTTCGGCCAGAGCCTGTATCACATGCTGCTGCCTGCCGATCACGTCGAGCGCGGGCAGCTGGCGCAGCCATGCCGCTGCCGTCTTGGCGTGCTGCAGCGGATCGGCTGTTTCTTTTGCCTGCGGTGTGAGAAATCCGAACATCGCTTTCATCGGTGGCGCCTACCGGCGGTTGCCTGGACCATTGCCAGTGATCGGGGTCATGCGTGCTCCATCAACCGTTTCTGCCCGGTTGACGGAAATCAAGTTATAGCGGAAAACCGCATCCAGCGCAAAAACCAAATGAATTAGCGTACCATTTGCATCTTTCAACGTCATCGCATCCGAGTCCACGCACAAACTCCAAGGCTCGGGGAGATGGAACAGACAATCTTATGCACTCTATCTGGCTCATTGCGGCGATTGCGGTTCTTTCATTTGCCACACTTGTGCCCGCTGGGGCGCAGCCAGCGCCGGCTCCTACTTCCAGCAAGACGGATGCCAAAGTGACTGAATTAAAAAAGATTGACGTAAAACTCGGGAATGGTGCCGAAGCCACCAAAGGCGTGGCGGTCGTTGTCCACTACACCGGATGGTTGTACGATCCGGCCGCGCCCGAGAACAAAGGCGCCAAATTCGATTCGTCGCGCGATCGCCAGGTTCCGTTTGGATTCTTCCTCGGCGAGGGCCGGGTGATCCGCGGATGGGACGAAGGGGTCGTGGGAATGAAGGTCGGTGGGCAACGCACGCTGGTCATTCCGTCGAGCATGGCCTATGGCAGCCGTGGTGCCGGCGGCGTCATACCGCCCGACGCTGCGCTGATCTTCGACGTGGAGCTGCTCGAGGTCAAACGCTGACCGCATAGCGCGGCTGTGCGGAGGCTCGGTGACGCAGAGGAGGATACGACCTCCACGCGTCGTGGGGCCCCGCGCCGGGTGGCTCGCGCCTCGGCCTCCTCTACGGTCAACGCAATATTAGCTATCGAGTTGTCGGCCTCAAGCCGCGACTCGCAATTCCCCGTCGATCCCCACGCTCCGCGTGGGGCCCCGCGCCGGGTGGCTCGCGCGGCTACCAATATGTCTCCAATGTCACGTGCCCCGGCTCGCGACGGCGGTGGCGGCGCATGCCCCGGCGTTCCAGCACGCTTTGGGTGTCCCGAACCATCTCGGGATTGCCGCACAGCATTGCGTGCGCGTTCTCCGCGGTAAGGGGCACGCCAGCTTGCGCTTCGAGCCTGCCGTCGGCGATCGCCTCGGGAATGCGGCCGCGAATCGCGCCATGCTGCGCTTCCCGACTGACAAAGGGAACAAAGCTGAACTGTCCCGCTCGCTGCGCTGAGATACGTGCGATCGTATCGGAATAGGAAAGATCTCGCGCGTAACGAACCGCGTGCACCAGCACCACTCGCTCGAACTTTTCCCAGGGATCATCGGTTCGCAGGATCGCCAGAAATGGTCCCAGGCCGGTGCCCGTGGCGAGACACCACAGCGCTGCGGCATCGGGCACTTCGGGCATGCTGAAAAAGCCGTTCGCGCGCTCGAGCAGCCACACCGGATCGCCGGGCGCGAGAGAGGCTAGCCGTGGCGAGAGCGGCCCTTCCGGAAGAACGTTGAAATAGAACTCGTGCGGGGCGCTTTGGGGCGGATTGACAAAGGAATAGGGGCGGCCAAGCATGGGCTCCTTCGCCCCAGGCGGCGCCGGAAGGCCCAGGCGCGCGAACTGGCCGGCGATGAAGGTAACTTCTGGCGCGGCGACCTGCAGCGAGAACAGCCGCTCGGACCATTGATGCTTGCCCGCGACCTTGCCTTCCACCCACTTGCTCATCGGCGAAATGTCCCGCTTGCTAAAATCGGATTATGCCAGCGCCTAGGAACGCCCTTATCGTGGGCGAGCGCGTTTACCTGCGCCGCCCGCGGTTGGCGGACGCGGCAGCTTTCACCGCCGCCGTCAAAGCAAGCCGAATGCTGCATGGGCAGTGGGTGCAGGCGCCCTCGAGCCGGGCGCGATTTGCGACATACGTGCGGCTGTTTGCAGGACGGCGATCGCGCGATGCGCATCTCGCGACGCACGTAGGGTTGATCGTTTGCCGCCGCGAGGACCATGCGCTGGCCGGTGTCTTGAATTTCAGCGAGATCCTCCGCGGCGCGTTGCAATCGGCTTTTCTCGGCTACTACGCGCTCGCGCCGCACGCCGGTGAGGGCTACATGTCCGAGGGACTTGCACTGGCAATTCGCATCGCGTTCGGCAAGCTGCGTCTGCATCGCATCGAAGTGAACGTCCAGCCCGGCAACAAGCGCTCGTCGTCGTTGGTGCGGCGCGCCGGTTTCAGACGAGAAGGCTTTTCCCGCCGCTACGCGAAAATCGCCGGCCGCTGGCGCGATCACGTTCGATGGGCACTCCTGGTCGAGGACTGGCGGTTGCGCCGGAGGCGCCTGCGCTCCTGATGTGTAAAGCGATGCGCGACCGTCGCCGAGTGCTCGCCGCACCACTCGTCGCGCTGGCGCTTGCGTCGTGCGCGACCGAGGCAAATCGCCTTGACGCGGCCAAGGTCGTCACCGGTGTCGAGATTGCTCCCTACGCCATCTACCAGGAATGCATCGAACTGCAGCCAGGCGAACGAATCGGCTATCGCTTCAACGTCGAGCCGCAGGTCGCTTTCAATGTTCAGTTTCACGAGGCAAATGCGATCATCCTTCCCGTGAGCGTGATGCGCACCGGGGAAGAAGCCGGCGATTTCATGGCCGACCGGGCGCAGACTTATTGCTTGACGTGGGAAGCTGGCCCGGTCGCTGCGATCCTCAACTATCGGCTGCAGCGGTTGCCCGCAACGCCCTTGGGCGAGTGACCCCTTCGATGACTTGATCGGCGTCGTTGTCTGCGATCATCCGAACGCGGTTCGGCCTTCTGATGACGAGCTAAAGTTCCTTGTAGGCGTAGACTCTCCCGTTTTCGACCGCAGCCTCAACCAGCTTTCCGACGATCTTGCGCGCGACCACATCGGCGGAAACGAGCTGACCGCTTTGGTGAAAACCGCGGAAGAGATCGACGCTCGGCAGAACGTCGCGCGGCTGTTCGCGCATGAACACCTGCATGCCTGTGTCGATAATCCCGGGGCGAATCGTGATCGCGATAAACGTCGGTTCCCTGTGCTCGGCGACGAGCTGCTTGGTCAGCATCTCGAGCCCAGCCTTGGCGACCGAATACGGGCCGCCGCCCACCAGCGCATTCTGCGCCGCGCCGGAAGAGACATTGATGATGCGCCGCTCGAGGGATGAATTGGAGAAGATCCGGCAGAACAGGTTCGAGATGGCAATCGGCGCGAACAGATTGACGGCAAGCGAGCGCTGTACTTGTGCGTCCTCGAGCGTGCCCAGGATGCCCACCGGCCCAGCCGCAGCGGCATTGTTGATGAGACACACCGATTCGGGACGCGATTGCGCTATATCGAGAAACACCGGCTTCAGCGCGTCCTCGATGGCAGGCGCGTCGGCGAGGTCGAGCGGCACGAAGCGGTAGTCCTCGCCGCCGAGCTTGGCGCTGCTCGCTCGGCCCACGCCGGTAACGGCGTAGCCTCGCTCGAGCAGCATCGCCGCGAGCGACTCCCCGAGCCCCCGCGATACACCGGTTACGATCGCCGTTTTCATCGTCGCCGACCGTATCAGCGGTGACTGCCGAGCGAAAGCGCGATGACCAGCGCGACGATGATCGCAATCACCAGCAGCATCACCTTGATCCAGCTCTTGGGATATTCACCCTGGATTGCGCCGGTATAGCCGTTCATGACAGCCTGGAATGCACGCGCGCCGAAATTGTAGCTGAGCAACCAGATCGGGGCGAGGATGTGCTTGAAGGTCTGTCCCGAATAATTTGACCGCACGTCGAGGTTGCGATAGGTATCGCCGGGAATCTGTTCGGCGCAAAGCTGGCGAAGCTTGGCGTCCATGGCATCGCGAGCGGTCTTTGCGGCGGCGACAAGATCGATCTGGTAGCGTTCCACGACCCAGCCTGCCACAAAGCCGGGATCGTAGTCTTTAAGCTCCGCAGTGGGGAACGGTTCGATGCCGCGCAGCAGCGCCGAGTGAACGCCCACCGTCGCGCACACGAGATCGTCATCGAAAAAATGCTGCAGACGGCCCGCTGCCGGATCCCAGCGCACATGCTGCGCCTGTCGCGTCTGCAGGCGCCCGCTCCCGTCGGTGTAGGACTCGTTGGTGTAGTAGTAATGGCCGGCTTCAGCGGTCCACGTTGCGTCGACGTACGCGTCGAAAGTCCAATACGGCAGGTAAACACCCTTGACCGTGTCGGTGAGTGCTCGGCGCTTGAGCGCATTCGGCGCCAGCCAAAGCTTCCCGTACCATGCTCGGATGCCTTCGCGTGCCTTTTCCTCGCTGACTTTGAAAGGCAGCACGCTTTCCGGACGAAACGCATCTTTGGTCTGCTCGTAAGGCACGAGCTCGGCCGAGCCGCAGAATTCGCAACGCTGCGCCTGCCGCTCCGGATCCAGGACCGAAATCGCCTGGCAGCTCCGACATTTTACATAGCGCTTTTCAGTCTGCCAGCCACGCTTGTCGTCGGTGATTCCGCGCAAGGCGGACACGAGGTCGTGCTCGACGATTTTGCCGCTGGTCGTGTCGAGCTGCGCCGGCGACGTGGTCCCGCAAAAGGGGCACACCAACGCTTGCTTGGTCGGATTCCACACCGCTTCAGCGCCGCACGCGGGGCATGCGAATTTCTGTTGGGCGACTTCTTCGGCCATGAAGGAATGATATCGCGGTTGCCCCCGCCCAAAAGCTCATCCCCTGAAGGCTTCGCCGCCACTCGTCGGCCACGCGCAGCGCTGCTGCGCAATGCGTGAGCGGCGTTTAGAGAAGGGAGTAACCGATAACCCGCCAGATCCCGTCCGGCTCACGTTGCAGTGTCACCGTTTCGCCGCCGTCGATCTTGTTGGCGAAGTTGGTGCGAAATAATACGATCGCGTAATCGCCATCGGGCGCTCCGGCGAAGGTCTGGGTAAATTCCGTCGAGAGTGTGGTACGGCCGACGATGGCGCCGAGCGGCAGGCGCTTTCTCTTGAATCCCTCGGCCCAGCGTTCGACCGTGATCGCATTCTGAAACTGCTTCCCGGCCGCATTCCAGCTCGCGTTCGCATCGCCGCGATCTGCCACCGCGAGCCAGTCGCGTGCAGTCTTTTGCACGAGCGTGGCCCGCGGATCCTGAGCCCACGCAACATCGTGAGCCGAAAATGCGATGCAAAGCACGGCTGCGAAGAGCAGCCTGGTCCATCCGACGAGATGCCTCATGTCGATCAGGAATGCAGAAACTGATCGACCGCGGCTTTGGTTACGCGCCATTGCGACCCGATTTTCTTACCCTTGATATCTCCCGAGTCGAGACTTGCGATGACATCGGATTCGCCGACACCGAGGATCTGCGCAACCTGCGCGGGAGTCATGAGCTCAGGCGCGGCTGCCGCCGACCCGGACGCGCTTGTCGGAGCCTCGACGCCGGGGGTCGACTGGGGGCCGAGTATGCCGCCGGTCCGGTTCATCATTTGCTGCGCCATAGCCATTCCCACTGCCATTTCCGCAGCCATGCCGCCCGGGCCGCCGTTGCCTTTTTCCAGGCCCTGCGCCATCTGAAACTTGACATAGTCGTTGAGATTTCCCACCGCGGCCATGCTCGACCGCTTGTCGATCGCCTGCTCGACTTCCGCCGGGACGGAGACGTTCTCGACGACGAAGCTCGTGACCTCGAGCCCGTACTTCGACGTCATTTGAGGATTGATCAGCGGTCGCAAGGCTTCGCCCAGCTCTCCGTAGCGCGCAGCGACGTCGAGCGCGGGAATCTTCGACTGCGCAAGCGCCTCCGAGAAGACGCTGACGATGCGCGAGCGCATCGTATCGTTGAACTCGTCGAGCCGGAAATGATCGTCGGTTCCGGCGACTTCCTTGAGGAAGAGCTTGGGATCGACGACTGCTGGGAACGCCCAGCCGAGATGTCCCGCACTACGCAGGTAATCCTGGTTCGCGCTATTGAGATCGTACATGCCGCCCATCCACATACCCGCGTGGCCGGTGTCGACTACGACGATCGCGTCGTCGGGCGTGTGGCGCGTCAGCTCGCTG
>VBCZ01000316.1 GCA_005889025.1 Betaproteobacteria bacterium | reverse complement strand
GCGGTCGTCGCGCGGCGCACGGGTGAGCAGTGCATCGGCAAGCGCATCGACATCGATGGTTGAACGACGCGCCTGTGCGTCGGCAAGCTCGCGCAGCGTCTTGCTCACCGCCTCTGTATCGAGAATCGCGATGGGCGATCGGCAATAGGGACACGCAAGGTCACGCGCAAGATCGATGGGCGCGCCGCAGTTGGAGCACTGGATGGTGCGGATTTTTGACTTCAGATCGGCGAGCTCTGCACCGGTTAAGGGACGGATGAAGTTCTTTTCGCGGAGGAACTGAAGGAAGGGCGTGAGGCGCCCATGCCCCCAGCTGCAGCGGTAGTACGTGAAGCGCGTCGAGTGCTGAAGATCCTGGGTCGCCTCGAGGCGGAAGCCGCACCGCGGGCAATCGAGCAAGGATGGAAGCGTGTTGCGCGTCGTGGCCTTGTGCGCGTCGAAGGCCTTGAATACTTCGATTATTGCGCCGGGGGAAAGCTGCGTGGACTCGTGGCTATCGAACCAGATGACCTGGCACGGGAAGCAGAAATCGAGCGCGATAACGCCAACAAGCGAGCCCTCGAACTCGAGGGTCTGCATCGCGGCGGCGCAACCCGGGCAGTTCAAGCGTCGCCTGCGCGCCGTTAGCGAGGCGACGCTTGGCGAATCAGGATGGGGTCTTGGCTTCGCGGCGGATCGATGGGCAATTCACCCAGGTGAGCTGAACGCGCGAATCCAACGCCTTCTGCTCGATACGCTGCATCAAGGCTGTATCGCACACCTGGAGCGGTTGGCGCACCTCCGCCTGTTGCATCGGAAGAGAGGAACAGCCCGCCACAAAAACAGCACCGATCAATGTCAGAGTCCGTTTCATCGACGTCCTCCTTTCGGCTCGACTATAGGCGGAAAAAGTGCGGGGTTCAAGGAGAGTTCGCGACCCGGCGGGCCCAGGGCGCTGGGGCGGTTCGCACCCGATCACGCCTGCGCCGGATGGGTCAAAGATCCCGCGACGCGAAAGTGTTGCACTGGCGCAGATCGCCGGATTCCAGCCCGGTGCGGAACCACGTCACCCGTTGTGCCGATGAGCCGTGAGTGAACGATTCAGGCACCACATAGCCCCGCGTTTGCTTTTGCAGGCGATCGTCGCCGACTGCGCTTGCCGCGGAGATACCGGAATCGATGTCCTTGGCGTCGATGATGCCGCGCTGTGCCGCGGAATGTCCCCATACGCCGGCGAGGCAATCCGCCTGGAGCTCCAGGCGGACCGACAGCGCGTTGCGGGTGCGGTCCGAAGCGCTCGCGTTCTTCTTTTGCATATCGCTCATCACGCCGAGCTGGTTCTGCACATGGTGCCCGACCTCGTGGGCGATGACGTAGGCGCGCGCGAAATCTCCCGGTGCGCCGAAGCGTTGCGACAGCTCGCGGAAGAATTCCAGGTCGAGGTAGACCTCCTGATTGGGAGGGCAGTAGAACGGCCCCATCGCCGCGCTGGCGAAACCGCACGCCGACCCGATCTGGCCCTCGAAGAGCCCCAGCTTCGGCGGTTGATAGCGGCTTCCCATCTGCTGAAACGTGGCGCCCCAGAAGTCCTCGGTGTCGCCGAGGACCGCGCGCACGAAGTCCTTTTGGGCATCGCGGGCGGTCGGCGTGTGCGGCGTGCCGCTCGGAGCCGCGGGCTGCGTTTGAACCTGCGGCGGCGCGCCGCCATCGCCGGTGAGCAATGCGAGAACGTCGAGTGGATTCTTGCCGAAAAGCAGGCTCACGACGATGACGACAAGAATCGCGCCGCCGCCGAGACGGATGCCTCCACCTCCGAATCCGCTCGAGCCGCTGCTGCCAAGCTCTTCGACGTTGTCGCTGCGACGGAAATCCTGCCAGCGCATGACTGCCTCCTTGTCTTATTGTCGCGTTATCCGAGCTCGTCGATCGATCGCGGCCAGCTCGCTTTGAGCAACCTCGACAGCGCCCGGTCGGCAAGTATCATCCCGCTCGTCTGACAGCGGGCGCAGTAGTCGGTTTCATTTTCGGCGTAAACGATCCGCTGTATCGGCGCGCCGCATACAGGGCATGGCTGGCCGAAACGGCCGTGCACCGCCATCTGGGGGCGAAATGCGGTAACTTTTTCCGGGAAGTTGTCGCCTGCTTCCTGACGAAGCCGCTCCGTCCACTCGCCGAGCACGTCGCGAACCGCAACATAGAGTCGCTCGACTTCGGCGGGCGACAATTTTTTCGTCAGTGCAATCGGCGACAATCGCGCGCGGTGCAGGATCTAGTCGGAATAGGCGTTGCCGATCCCGCTGAAAAGCTGCGGGTCGGTCAGCGCTCGCTTCAGCGTGTGGTTCTGGACCGCCAGACGCTCCGCGAACGCGTCGAGACTGCTGTCGA
>VBCZ01000040.1 GCA_005889025.1 Betaproteobacteria bacterium | reverse complement strand
AAGCTCGGTGTCGGCGATACCGGTATTCGCGAACCCAAGCTCGCGTCCCCAGCCGCGGATCTCGTCAGCGAGGCGTTCGAGTTCGGACGGAGTGAGTTGGGGCGGCGTCATCGTTGCCCGGTGGGCGGAAAACGGGGTCGTGGAGAACGAGCTTGATTATAGAAGAGCGCGGCGAGTTCCTTGCCGACGCCGATGCCACCTTGCTGGCCGGAGCTCGACTTGCGCGCGGCTTGCGTGGCGGGATGATCGTCACGCTGTCCGGCGAGCTCGGTGCGGGCAAGACAACGCTCGTCCGCGGAATGCTCCGGGGACTGGGATGGGGCGGCGCGGTCAAGAGCCCCAGCTATGTTCTGCTTGAACATTATCAAATTTCGAGCATATACTTCTATCACTTTGATTTTTATCGATTCGAAGATGCCGCGGAGTGGGAAACGACCGGACTTGCGGATTATTTTCGGCCCGACGCCGTCTGCGCCATCGAATGGCCGGAAAGAGTCGCTGCGCTGCTTCCGGTCATCGACCTCTCGTTGCGGCTTCGCAGCGCCGAACCGGGCCGCCAACTGCACGTCAGGGCATCGACTCTAGCCGGTAACGCATGTCTGGAAAAATTCGCAGCGACGTCCGCGTAACGCACGTTTCTCTGCGGCGTCGGCGCGCATGTCAATGGTTGCTGCTTCCAGCCATGCAGTGCCTGCTGCCGCGAACCTTGTTTGCGGCGACGACGGCAACCGCTCGCCTGTGGCCTGCTCAGGAGTACACGCGGTTAATCCTCGAATCGACAACGCCTTTGACGCATCAATTGCTGGCGATGCAAAACCCGAATCGCCTGGTCCTCGATCTCGACGATGTCGAGTTTTCGCGTGATCTCGCGCAACTGGGGCAGCATGTTCAATCCGGCGATCCGTACATCCAGTCGATCCGCGTCTCGCAGTTCAGGTCGAACGTGTTGCGCGTCGTGCTCGACCTCAAGACCGAAGTCGACGCGCAACTGTTCACGTTGAAGCCGGTTGGCGAATACGGCAATCGCGTGGTGCTCGACCTCTATCCGCTTACGCCGTCCGATCCCTTGATGGCATTGCTCGAGTTCGAACGCAGCGGCGGTTTGGACGAAGCTCCCGCGGCGGAACCGCCTGCGACCAAAGCTGCGCCACCGTCACGCGCGCCCGAATCCGGCAAGCGCGCACCCGGTACGCGCCGGCTACTGTTGATCGCGCTCGATCCTGGACACGGCGGCGAAGATCCCGGCGCGATCGGGCAGCGCGGAACCCGCGAAAAAAATGTCACGCTCGCCATCGCGAGACGACTGCGCTTGTTGATCGACGCCCAACCCGGGATGCGTGCTTTCCTCACTCGCGACGCTGATTACTTCGTTCCTCTGACGACGCGCGTGCAGAAGGCTCGGCGAGTCCGGGCCGACCTTTTCATCTCGATTCATGCCGATGCGTTTACCACGCCAACGGCGAGGGGCTCGTCCGTCTTTGCGCTGTCCGAACACGGCGCGACCAGTGCGGCGGCTCGCTGGCTGGCCCAGCGGGAGAACGAGGCCGATCTCATCGGCGGCGTGAATCTGGATAGCAAGGACCGTGTTCTCGCCAGGACGCTGCTCGACTTGTCGCAAACCGCGCAGATCAACGATTCGCTTCGAGTCGGCCGATCGGTGCTCGATGGGATCGGCGCAATCAACGCGCTGCACAAAGGAAGCGTCGAGCAGGCGGGATTCGCGGTGCTGAAAGCACCGGACATCCCGTCGATCCTGGTGGAGATGGCGTTTATCTCCAATCCCGAAGAAGAACTGAAATTGTCCAACGATCGCTACCAGCAAAAATTCGCGGAATCGATCTTTGGCGGTGTGAAGCGTTATTTCGCTCAAAGTCCCGCGCTCGCACGCGGCAGCTAGAGTTCAGCAAGGGCTTGTGCTAGGTCGCGCCGCTGCGACATAGCGCTCGCGAAGCGTGACGAACCCGCAAGCGCGACACTCGAGCTTCGACGGGCGCCTTTCTGGCGCTTTTGAAAGGCGCCTCACGGCCGCCGAAGTTTCATTCGTGTAACGGCCCAGGGAATGGGCGTGCTTTTCTGTAGAATCGCGCTCCATGGTTCGTTTCTTCCTGTGGTTTCTGCTGCTGCAGGCGACGCTTTTCGGTCTTGAGCTCACACCCTGGGTCCAGGAGTGGTTCGTCGTTCCCTGGACGAACACGCTCGCCGCGACCAGCGCGGGCCTTGTCAAGCTGTTCGACCCTGGAGTGCTTGCGACCGGCAAGGTGCT
>VBCZ01000039.1 GCA_005889025.1 Betaproteobacteria bacterium | reverse complement strand
GGCGAGCGCGACGTGGCGGCGGGAAACAAGAGCCTCGGACAGTTCAACCTGGAGGGCATCCCACCGGCGCCGCGAGGGCTTCCGCAGATCGAGGTCACTTTCGACATCGACGCCAACGGCATCCTTCACGTCAATGCCAAGGACAAGGCAACGGGCAAGGAAAACAAGATCACCATCAAGGCGAGCTCGGGCTTGTCCGAAGCCGAGATCCAGAAGATGGTCAAGGATGCCGAGGCACATGCCGAGGACGATCGCAAGCAGGTCGAGGTCGTGCAGGCGCGCAACCATCTCGACGCGCTGGTGCATACCGTCAAGAAATCGGTAAGTGAATATGGCGACAAGGTGGGTGCGGACGAGAAGGGCAAGATCGAAAAGGCGCTGAATGAAGCCGAGGAGGTGCTCAAGCAGAAGGATGCGTCGAAGGACGCGCTGGAGGCGAAGAGCCAGGCGCTGATGAGTGCTTCGCAGAAGCTCGGCGAAGCGATGTATGCCAAGACCCAGTCCGAGGCGCAATCACAGGGCGGGCAGGTCGACGCCGAGTTCACCGAAGTCAAGGACAAGAAGTGATATTCCGTGTGATATTCCGTCACGCTGGCGGAACCTAATGCGCAAGACAGCATCGTGCCGGCGTGACGGAATATCTGGCCGAGTTGAAGTGGGCGCCTCGTTGAGTCGCCCCTTAACTCGGCCTGTTACTGTAGAGAACCCGCGTCGAATCGGGCGGTTGGTTGAAGTGCGCACTTCCCAAGTGAGGCGCCCCTTAACTTGGCCCATTCTTGTGAGGGATCCGAATCTAAACGGTGCTTTGCGCCCTTTGACTCGGCCTGTTGTTGTTGGGAATCAAATGCACGGCTACGCTACGTGCGGCCGTCTTATGTTGTTGGGGAAATTAACGAATGCCGAAGCGCGACTATTACTCGACATTGGGTGTCAATCGAGATGCCTCGGACGAGGAAATCAAGAAGGCCTATCGTAAGCTCGCGATGAAGCATCATCCGGATCGCAATCCGGATGACAAGGCGTCCGAAGACAAATTCAAGGACGCCAAGGAAGCCTACGAGGTCCTCTCCGACCCCAAGAAGCGCGCTGCGTACAATCAGTTCGGGCACGCGGGTGTCGATCCCGCCGCCTTCGGCGCGGGTGCACGCGGCTTCGGGGGGCAGGAAGGCTTCGGTGGTTTCGCCGACGCATTCGGCGACATTTTCGGCGAGATTTTCGGGAACGCAGGCGGGGGTCGGTCGCGCGGCAGCGGGGTCTTTCGCGGCGCCGATCTCCGCTACAACCTGGAGCTATCGCTCGAAGAGGCTGCGCGCGGAACCGAGGCCAGGATCCGCATCCCGGCCATGGAGGAGTGCGCCACCTGTCATGGCAGCGGCGCCCAGCCCGGAACGCAAGCCAAGACGTGTCCGACATGCAACGGACAAGGTCAGGTCCGCGTTTCGCAGGGATTTTTTTCGATTCAGCAGACCTGCCCGCAATGCCATGGTTCGGGAAAGATCATTCCCCAGCCTTGCGAGACCTGCGACGGCGCGGGTCGCCTCAGAAAGCACAAGACGCTGTCGGTGAAAATCCCGGCGGGAGTCGACCAGGACGACCGCATACGGCTTTCGGGCGAGGGCGAAGCGGGGATCAACGGCGGTCCGCCGGGAGACTTGTACGTCGTCGTCAATCTCAAGCCTCACGCGGTGTTCCAGCGCCAGAACAATGACCTTCACTGCGACATGCCGATCGGCTTTGCTACCGCGGCGCTGGGCGGCGAGATCGAGATTCCGACGCTGGACGGCCATGCCAAGCTGAAAATCCCCCCGGAGACGCAGACCGGGCAGGTGTTTCGCTTGAAGAGCAAAGGCATCAAAGGCGTGCGGACTGCTTCGCACGGCGATCTCTATTGCCATGTCGCGATCGAGACCCCGATCAAGCTCACCGCGCGCCAGAAGGACTTGTTGCGTGAGTTCGAGGCCATCAACGCGCAGGATCCCGGCGCGCACAATCCGCGCGCGAAAAACTGGTTCGACCGCGTGCGGGAATTCTTCGGGCCCTAGCCCGACCACCTGGCTTGCAAAGCCAAGCAGAATCCGGTGTTTCGCCGAGCGCGGTATTCTCCCTGGATTTATCCGGGCTCATCCTGGATCGCTCGACGCGGCAACGCGAATCCGTCTGCAACGATATGGCGGGGGCCCGGCAGACCCGGCGCGTTATTTGGCATCGAGATACTCCCGAATCCTGGGATTGTGTGACATCCCCCCTTCGAAGAGGTGCTCTCCCCCCGTTCGCTTCAACGTCGCCGTCGAAGCTCCACACGCGCCAAGATTTGGGACCTCGATGACCAAATCGGTTCCATTATAAGAACCCTTCATCGGCATATCGACTCCGTGACAGTTCTGGCCGTTGAAGCTGATTTTTCCTTCAAACGAACCATCGGCGGTAGTCTTGTCGATCCTGATCGACCAGTCGCCGCCGCCCGCTCTTCGGGCACCGGGATTCTCGACGATCCAGAGGCCGGACATTGCGCTCGGCAGCGGGTCTGCAGCGCAGACATCAGGCAGAGTCGTGCTCGCGAGCGCCAGCAAAAAAGCGTTTCCAATTAATGCAGAAATGGATTTCATATCGCTCCCCTATCGATGATTCTTGTGCAAGAGTCGCCGGTCCTCCAGGATCAAAATTTTGTCAGGCAAGTGAATCATAACGGAATCTCCCTCCAATGTACTGTGGCCGCAAAATCTATATCACACAAAGCCTGCATCGCACAAAATCTGCATCACACAGCAAGAATAAGCTCGGGATGATTGGTTTGAAAACTGCGCGAGCCACTCATCATGGCCGAGGATCCTATGGCGTCGTTGTCGTCGGCGCCGGCGCGGCCGGCATGATGTGCGCCGCAATCGCGGCACGACGCGGGCGGCGGGTGCTCCTCATCGAGCACTATCATCTGATCGGGGAAAAAATCCGCATTTCCGGCGGGGGGCGATGCAATTTCACCAACATCAATGCGAGCCCGGCGAATTTCCTGTCGCAAAACCCCGAATTCTGCCGCTCGGCGCTGGCTCGCTACACCCCGCGGGACTTCATCGATCTCGTCGAGCGTTACGGGATCGCATGGCACGAGAAAAAGCTCGGGCAGCTGTTCTGCGACAACACCGCGCAGGACATCATTTCGATGCTTGTGACCGAATGCGATCGTGCGGACGTCGAGTGGCGGATGCCCTGCAACGTGACCGACATCGTGCGCGACAACAACGGATTCGACGTAGCGACATCTACCGGGACGGTAAGGGCGGAGTCGCTGGTCATCGCGACCGGAGGCTTGACCGTGCCCAAGATAGGCGCGACGCCTTTCGGCTATCGAATCGCCGAGCAGTTCGGGCTTTCCGTCATTGCCCCGCGGCCCGCGCTGGTGCCGCTCGCATGCGATACCGCCACGCTTGCGCGCTACGGCGACCTGGCGGGAGTCTCGCTCGATGCGGAGGTGTCCTGCAACGGCGGCCGCTTCCGCGAAAACCTGTTGTTCACCCATCGCGGCCTGTCGGGCCCCGCCATCCTGCAGATCTCTTCGTATTGGAACGGACGGGAGCCGATCCACATCGACTTGCTCCCCGACCGCGACGGCGCGGCGTGGCTGCGCGCCGAACATGCATCGTCGGCGCGACTGCATGCGGTGCTGGGCCAGCACCTGCCGAAGCGCTTCGCGCAGCAATGGAGCGAGGCGCAGGATGCGACGCAGCCGATGAGCCGGCTTTCCGACGCCCGCGTGCAGGCGCTTGGCGTGTCGCTCAACGACTGGCCACTTCTGCCGTCGGGCACACTGGGCTACAACAAGGCCGAGGTGACGCTGGGTGGCGTCGACACGCGGGAGTTATCGTCCAAAACAATGGAAGCGACGCGCGTACCGGGTCTTTTTTTTATCGGTGAAGTCGTCGATGTCACTGGCCACTTGGGCGGCTACAACTTCCAGTGGGCGTGGGCGTCGGGGCACGCCGCAGGCCTCGCTGCGTGACGCTCGACTGCTCCGCTCGCTCAACTCTCGGCGGGCCGATCGATGCACGGCACTCAGGCACTCGCGTCGCAGCTTGTCGTTGCGCGGCCGAGGGCTTAGGATGCGCGTCTTTGCGCTCATGCCCCGGAGATCCACGTGCTCACCAGATTCGCTGCCATCCTCGTCACGTTCGGGTTGTTGCTCGGCACTGCGACCGCACAGGTCAAGATCGGACTGATGGTCTCCGCGACGGGTCCCACGACCGCAATCGGCATTCCGCAAAAAAACACCGGCGAGCTGCTCGCCCGCAGGATCGGCGACGCGACGATCGAATACATACAGCTCGACGACGGCGGCGACACGACACGGGCGGTGCAAAACGCCAAGAAGCTGATCTCCGAAGATCGCATCGACGCCTTGATCGGGCCTTCGACGACGCCCAACGCGCTCGCCATCCTGGACATCATCGCGGAGAACAAGGTGCCGCTCCTAGCGACAGTGGGCACGTCTTCGGTCGTCGAGCCGATCGACGCCAAGCGGCGCTGGGTGTTCAAGACGACGCAGAACGACGACTTGATTGCCGCCGCGTTGCTCAAGCACATGGTCAAAAACGGCATCAAAACCGTCGGCTTCATCGGCTTCAACGACCCCTACGGCGAGAATTGGTACAAGGTGTTCGGCGCTCTGTCTGCGAGCGCCGGCATACGAATCATTGCCAACGAGCGCTATGCGCGGACTGACCAGAGCGTAACCGGGCAGACGCTCAAGCTGATCGCTGCAAAGCCGGACGCAGTGTTGATCGCGGCGGTCGGCGGGCCTGCCGTGCTGCCGCAAGCGACGCTCTACGATCAGGGTTACAAGGGCCGCGTCTACCAGACACACGCCGTGGCCACCGACGATTTCATCCGGCTCGGCAAGGAAAAAGTCGAGGGTACCGTCCTTGCAGCCGGCTCGATGCTCGTGATCGACGATATCGCTCCGGGCGATCCGATCAAGAAAGTCGCAAGCACTTATATGGCGTCATACGAAAAGCAATTCGGCGTGCGTCCGGCGACATTTGGGGCGAACACCTACGACGCGGGACTGCTGCTGCAGCAGGCGATTCCCATGGCGCTGAAAAAGGCGAAGCCCGGCACCGAAGACTTTCGCGTCGCGCTGAGGGACGCGCTGGAGCAGCAGCACGACGTCATCGGCTGCCAGGGCGTTTTCAACATGAGCGCGACCAATCACAACGGCATGGATGAGCGCGCGCGCGTGCTGGTTATTGTCAAGGACGGAAGGTTCCGGCTGCTTCCGGAGTGACGCGAGCGCGAAGAGCGAGTCGAAGGATCTCCCTTTAGAATGGAATCAGGCGCGCCTGTGCTCGGCATATTGCTTGCCGCGGGGAGCGGGTCGCGCTACGGCGGCGCCAAGCTGCTGGCGGCGCTCCACGACGGCGCGATGATCGGCGAGCGGGCGCTTGCCAACCTTACCGCCGGGGTCGACGCGGTCGTCGCCGTCGTTCGACCGGGCGATGACGCGCTTGCCCGATCGCTGGCGCGCGGCGGCGCGCGCGTGACGGTGTGCGCCAGCGCGGCCGACGGCATGGGAGAGAGCCTTGCTTGGGGTGTTCGCGCCGCACCCGTCGTCAAGGGATGGGTCGTTGCGCTTGCCGACATGCCCTGGATCGCGGGCGAAACCATCGCCCGCGTTGCGGATGCGCTGCGCGAGGGCGCGCTGCTCGCCGCGCCGTCGCATCGCGGCGTGCGCGGCCACCCGGTCGCGATATCGGCGCGTTACTTCAGCGATCTTTGCGCGCTCTCGGGAGACGAAGGCGCCAAGCGTGTTCTCGCCGCGAATGCGGAGTCGCTCACGCTTATCGACACCGACGATCCAGGAGTCGTGCGCGACGTCGATCTGCGCTCGGATCTTTAGGGGTCAGACCCCATTTTCTGCATTTTCTGCGCGTGCGAGAAAATGTGAGAGAAAATGGGGTCTGACCCCGATTCTCACCGATTCTCAGGAGGCGTCCTGGCGCCACAGTTCGGGCTGGCGGCCGACAATTCGATTCTCTTCGTCCTGCATCTTCCACCACGCGCGCAACTCGGGTTCCTCAAGAGGACGAGAGATGAGATAGCCCTGCGCTTCCTCGCAACCATGGCTCTTCAGGTACTGGAACTGCGTCACGGTTTCGATGCCCTCGGCAATCGTACGCAATCCCAGGCTGTGCGAGATCGCGATGATCGCCAGAATGATCGCCTCGTCGTTCTTGTTCTGTTCGAGGCCATGAACGAAGCGCTGGTCGATCTTCACGCCCTGGATAGGCAGCCGCGCCAGGTACGACAAGCTCGAATAACCGGTGCCGAAGTCGTCCACGGTGATCGATACACCCATCTGTTTTAGCTTCATCAACGTTGCGACTGCCTCGTTGGGGTGGGTGATGATGACGCTCTCGGTGATCTCGAGGTCGAGGTAACGCGCGGGCAGTCCGCTCGCGCGCAACGCTTCCTCGACAACCGACATCCAGCTTTCGTGCTGCAACTGCTGCACCGACAGATTGACCGACAGACGCAGCAACATGTTGTGACGGTGCCAGGTCATCACCTGCTTGCACGCGTCGCGCAACACGCGTGCTCCGAGTATCTGAATCATTCCGGATTCCTCGGCTACAGGAATGAATTCTGAAGGCCCGATGACGCCACGCTCGGGATCGCGCCAGCGCAGCAGCGCTTCGACGCCGCTGGCCCGGCCGGTGCGCATCTCCACCTGCGGCTGGTAGACGAGGAAAAATTCGTCGTCCATCAGCCCGCGGCGCATGTCGGTCTCGAGCTGCAAGCGCGCCTGGACTCGCGCGTTCATATCGGCTGTATAAAAGCGGTACGCATTGCGGCCGGCTTCCTTCGCGGCGTACATGGCGGTGTCGGCCTGCTTGATCATGCCGCCGGGGTCGGTGGAGTCGATCGGATAAACGGAAACGCCGACCGAGCATGTCAGCGTCGGCGCTTGATCGCCGAGTTTGAACGGCGCGAGGAAGGACTCGCGCACGCGGGTGAGCACCGTCATGATTTCCAGCATGGCCTTGGCGGGGTCGAGGGCTGGAAGAATCACGACGAACTCGTCTCCCCCCAAACGCGCGACAGTGTCGGATTCCCGTACGGCGCTGGTAAGGCGCTGCGAGATCGCCTGCAGCAGATGGTCGCCGGCGTCGTGCCCCATCGTGTCGTTGATGCGCTTGAAGTGGTCGAAATCCAGGAAAAGACATGCGACCTGGTGGCCATCGCGCGCAGCCTGGGCGACGATCTGTTTGAGCCGCTGATTGAGAAATGCGCGGTTCGGCAACCCGGTGAGGATGTCGTGTTGCGCGAGCTTGAACGCCTGCGAAGTCGCGACCTCGAGCTCCTTGGTCCGCTGCGCAACCTTTTCTTCGAGCGTGCGCTGGTAGCTACTTACCTGCGCCTGCGACTCAGAGAGCCGTTGCGTCATATGATTGAAGGTGTGGGTGAGCAGCCCCAGCTCGTCGTTCGATCTCGCGGCCACGTAGACGTTGAGCTTGCCCGCGCCGACAGCGCGCGCCGCGCGCATGAGCTGGCGGATCGGTCTTATCAGCCTGCGGGTCAGCAGCAGCGTGAATATGATGGCAACGACCACCAGCGCGCCGACCACCGACAGCGCTCCGAGCAAATTGCCTTGCAGTTGGCCCTTGCTGCTGTCGAATCTCATTCCCAGCCGCACGTAACCGATGACCGGCCGCTGCGCCGCAGGCGCCGCCTTCCCGGGCATCCGCGAGGAGAGCACGGGCAGGGCAACGTCGAAATACCGCCGGCCGGCGTCCTTTTGTTCAGCGGCAATCATGTCGCTGTGAGCCGGCAAGGTATCCGGACGCGGAGGGAGAGTGGCGTCGCCGTATAGGCGGGTCATCAGCGGTTTTCGCTGGACGTCTTCCACCACGATGTAGGCGATGTCCGGATTGGACCCGAGCCTGTCAAGTATGGGGTCGAGGTTGGACATGTCGGACGTGCTTATCGGATCGTCGGCAAGCTCGGCGAGCATGGCCGAGATGGCCACTGCCTGCGTCTTCAGCCGTGCCTGTTCGTCGCGGATCTGCTGGCTGATCAGGAATGCCGTTACGCCGAGCGCGGTCGCGACAATGAATCCGACTGCGAGCAAATTGAGCTTGGTGAGAAGACCCAGGCGAATGGGATGCGCATTCAGCGACGAAAGCGTATCGGCGCCAAGCCGTGTTCCGGAGCGCAGCTTTACCATGGGATAGCCGTTGACACGAGCATCCGAGCCAATGTTCTCATCTGCTGCGCCGGCGACGGTCGTCGCATTGCTTACGCGGGATAAGGCTTCATGCTGTCACGACGGGAATCTTGCCGATTTTTTGCTGCCATTCTCGCGGTCCGGTCTGATGCACCGATGTTCCCCTGGAGTCGACCGCGACTGTCACCGGCATATCCCTGACGTCGAATTCGTAGATGGCCTCCATGCCGAGATCGCCGAACGCGACCACGCGCGAGCTGCGGATGGCCTTGGACACGAGATACGCCGCGCCTCCTACCGCCATCAAATACGCAGCGCGATATTTGCGGATTGCCTCGACCGCGACCGGTCCGCGTTCCCCCTTGCCGATCATCGCCAGCAAGCCGGTCTTGGCAAGCATCATCTCGGTGAACTTGTCCATTCGCGTGGCAGTCGTGGGGCCTGCCGGTCCGACGACTTCGTCGCGAACCGGATTGACCGGGCCGACATAAAAAATGATGCGATTGGTGAAATCGACGCCGGCGGGGAGCGGCTCGCCTTTGGCGAACAGGTCGGCGATGCGCTTATGTGCGGCGTCCCGCCCGGTGAGTATCTTGCCGTTGAGAAGAAGGCGCTCACCCGGCTTCCAGCTCGCGACTTCCTCGCGCGTCAACGTATCGACGTCGACTCGCTTCGACGTGGGCGCCGGCGCCCAGTGCACATCGGGCCAGCGCGCAAGGTCGGGAGGATCGAGCCTGGCGGCGCCGCTTCCGTCGAGGGTGAAATGCGCATGCCGCGTCGCTGCGCAATTGGGGATCATGCCCACCGGCTTGCTCGCTGCGTGGGTCGGGTAATCGAGTATCTTGACGTCGAGCACGGTGGAGAGTCCGCCCAGGCCCTGGGCGCCGATGCCCAGCGCGTTTGCCGCGTCATAGATCTCGATACGAAGCTCCTCGAGCCGGTTTTTGGGTCCGCGCTTCTTGAGCTCATGCATGTCGATGGGCTCCATCAGCGATTCCTTCGCGAGCACCATCGCTTTTTCCGCGCTGCCCCCGATGCCGATGCCCAGCATTCCCGGCGGACACCATCCTGCGCCCATGGTCGGCAGCGTTTTGACCACCCAATCGACTATCGAATCCGAAGGATTGAGCATCACGAATTTTGACTTGTTCTCCGACCCGCCGCCTTTGGCCGCGATCTTGACCTCGACGGTGCCTCCCTGCACGAGGTCGTAGTGAACGACCGCCGGCGTGTTGTCCTTGGTGTTCCTGCGCGCACCCTCGGGGTCGGAGACGATCGACGCGCGCAGGGTATTGTCGGGATCGAGGTATGCGCGACGCACGCCTTCATTGATCATGTCGGTCACCGACATGGTCGCGTCTTCCCAGCGCACGTCCATACCCACCTTGACGAATGCGACGACGATGCCCGTGTCCTGGCAGATCGGACGATGGCCCTCGGCGCACATGCGCGAATTGGTGAGGATCTGGGCGATTGCATCCTTGGCCGCAGGCGACTCTTCCGCCTTGTATGCGGCAGCAAGCGATTCGATGTAGTCGACGGGATGGTAATAGGAAATGAACTGCAGTGCATCGGCGGTGCTGCGGATCAAATCGTCCTGCTTGATGGGGGTCATGGGAGGTCCTTCGGGACACGCGCGGCCGTCTGGCCCAGCCGCGGCCCCGCGGAGGGAGGGCGCGACTTGCAGTTCGCATTTTAGCATCGCAACCTGCCTCGAAGACCTCCGGCAATGCGGCCTTGATCAGGCTGCCAGGTGCCCGTTTGCGTCCCCTGTCTGGTAGTCGGTAGACTAACAAGGCTGGATCGTGCAGCCGAAAAGCGCGATATTCAGGCCCCAGCAGGCCACCGAGGAGGCGAAGCAGCATGGCGACCATCGAGTCCGTATCGAACGAAACGCGCGTTTTCGAGCCGCCGCGCGAGTTCAGCGCGCAAGCCAATATCAAGAAGGCCGACGCCGACCGGTTGAACGCAAGCGCAACCGCGGACTATTCCGGTTTCTGGGCCCAGCTCGCCCGCGAGACGCTGCACTGGCACAAGCCCTTTTCCAAATCGCTTGACGAATCCAACGCGCCTTTTTACAAATGGTTCGAGGACGGTGAGCTCAACGTTTCCTACAACTGTCTCGAGCGCAATCTCGAGAACGGCAATGCCAACAAGGTGGCGATCATTTTCGAAGCCGATGATGGCTCCGTCACCAAGGTCACTTACGAGGATCTCTATCATCGTGTCTGCCGCTTCGCCAACGGCCTGAAGTCGTTGGGGATCAAGAAAGGCGACCGCGTCATAATCTATATGCCGATGTCCATCGAAGGGGTGGCGGCGATGCAGGCTTGCGCGCGCATCGGCGCGACGCATTCCGTCGTCTTCGGAGGCTTCTCGGCGAAATCATTGCAGGAGCGCATCATCGATGCCGGCGCGGTGGCCGTGATCACCGCCGACGAGCAGGCGCGCGGCGGCAAGCATCTGCCCCTGAAGGCGATCGTCGACGAGGCTCTGGCGCTTGGCGGCTGCGAGGCAATTCGCAATGTCATCGTCTACAAGCGGACCGGCGGCAACATCACTTTCTCCGCGCCGCGCGACGTGTGGATGCATGAGCTGACGCCTAAGCAAGCCGACACCTGCGAGCCGGAATGGGTCAGCGCCGAGCATCCGTTGTTCATCCTCTACACCTCGGGATCCACCGGCAAGCCAAAGGGTGTTCAGCACAGCTCCGGCGGCTATCTGCTCTGGGCGATGCTGACCATGCGCTGGAACTTCGATATCAAGCCGGCTGACGTCTTCTGGTGCACGGCCGACATCGGCTGGGTGACGGGGCACACCTACATCACTTACGGACCGCTCTCGGTCGGCGCGACCGAAGTCGTGTTCGAAGGCGTGCCGACTTACCCGGACGCCGGCCGCTTTTGGCAGACGATCCAGAAGCACAAAGTCAATATTTTCTACACCGCGCCGACGGCGATACGCTCACTCATCAAGGCGTCAGACGTGCATCCGGAGAAGGCGCCCAAAAACTACGATCTGTCGAGCCTGCGCCTGCTTGGCACCGTCGGCGAGCCCATCAATCCCGAGGCGTGGATGTGGTACTACGAGAACGTGGGTGGGGGACGCTGCCCGATCGTCGACACCTGGTGGCAGACCGAGACCGGCGGCATCTTGATCACGCCGCTGCCCGGCGTGACGCCGCTGGTGCCGGGGTCGTGTACGCTGCCGCTGCCGGGGATCATGGCGGCGATTGTCGATGAGACCGGGCACGACGTGCCAGACGGACAGGGCGGCCTGCTCGTTATCAAACGGCCGTGGCCGGCGATGATACGCACCATCTGGGGCGATCCGGAGCGATATCGGAAGTCGTACTACCCCGAAGAGCTCGGAGGCGCGCTCTATCTCGCGGGCGACGGCTCGGTGCGCGACAAGCGAACCGGCTATTTCACGATCATGGGGCGCATCGACGATGTGCTCAACGTGTCGGGACACCGTCTCGGCACGATGGAGATCGAGTCGGCGCTGGTGGCGAACCCCATGGTGGCCGAGGCCGCCGTGGTCGGGCGTCCCGACGACATGACCGGCGAAGCCGTGTGCGCGTTCGTCGTGCTCAAGCAGGCGCGACCGTCCGGCGCCGAAGGGGAGAAAATCGCCAAGCAATTGCGCGACTGGGTCGGGAAGGAAATCGGACCCATCGCCAAGCCCAAGGACATTCGCTTCGGCGACAACCTGCCGAAGACGCGATCGGGAAAGATAATGCGGCGTTTGCTGCGGTCGATTGCCAAAGGCGAAAACATCACTCAGGATGTCTCGACGCTCGAGAATCCGGCGATACTCGAGCAGTTGAAGCAAGCGTTGTGAGAAGGGAAATTGGGCGTCGCCGCCGCGCCTGTTCGCTTCGCTACAGCGAGGTGATGCAATGAAACGCAGGCAGGCTCTTCGCGAGATTGTTGCTTTCGCGCTTGTGCTTCTTCAGACCTCCGCGTTAAATGCGCAGTCCGGCGCCAGGGTTATCGTCATCGGACTGCTCGACGCAGGTGATCGGAGGGAGTGGTGGGATGCGTTTCGGCAGAAGCTTCGCGAACTCGGCTATGTCGAGGGCCGCAACGTGCGTTTTGAACAGCGCTACGCGAAAGAAAAACTCGATGCTCTCCCCGCCTTGGCGCAGGAGTTGGTTCAGCTGAAGGTCGCCGTGATCGTCACTAGCGGCAGCGCTGCCGCGCTTGCTGCCGAGCACGCTACCCGCAAGATTCCCATCGTCATGGCGAGCGGAGGGGACCAGGTAAGCAGGGGCTTGGCCACCAGCCTTGCGCGGCCCGGGGGCAATGTAACCGGCGTGGCATCCCTTTCCTCGGACCTCATGGTGAAGCGCTTCGAGCTGTTGAGGGAGGTCGCTCCCAAGAGTTCCCGGCTGGCGGTACTTTGGCAGTCAGACTACCCATCGAGCGCCTCCGTGAGGGAACTCGACGGCGCTGCCGCGCGAGCGAGAGTTGCGTTTCAAAGCGTTGGTTTCAGGGACGCGGTGGAGCTGACGGACGCGTTTTCAGCGATGACGCGCGAGCGAGTTGACGCCGTCGTTGTGGTCAATGGCCCGCTCGTTTATGCAGAGCGCAAAAGAATCGCCGACCTAGCGCTCAAGCATAAACTGCCGGCGATCTATGGCTCGGCCGAGTACGCGGATGTCGGCGGGCTTTTGGCCTACGGGCCGTCCTATCCGGATTTGTACCGGCGCGCGGCAATTTATGTGGACAAAATCCTGAAGGGTGCCAATCCAGGCGATTTGCCGATCGAGCAGCCGACCACGTTCGAGCTTGTCATCGATTCTGGCCCGTGCCAATCGCGTGATCCAGTGAACTCGCTCGCGTCATTGGGTGTGGCCGCAATCGTCTTCGCCCAGTTGCCCAGGCGCTAGTCCTAGACGGAAGCAGGCGGTGCTGAATCCTGGAACGATGGGCGCTTGGCCAGCTTGTCGGCAAGCTTCAGAAGGTTCGGGTACCCGCTTCGCCAGCCGACATCAGGATGGCGCAAGTCGAGATACGCCAGCGCGCAGCCGGCGGCAATGTCCGCCAGCGTATACGCTTCTCCGTTGCACCACGGCTTGTCGTCGAGCTCGCTCGCAAGCTCCCTCACGCTGCGCTCGATCTTGCCCCGTTGCCGGTCGATCCATTCCGTGCTTTGCTGCATGGCGGGACGCCTGCGCTCGAGCACGATCGCGGCCGCGGCGTCGCAAATGCCGTCGGCCAACGCTTCCCAGCGCTTGACCGCGATGCGTTGACGGCTTGGCTCCGGAATCAGACGCGATACGGGACTGACCGTGTCGAGGTATTCGACGATCACGCGCGAATCGTAGAGCGATGTGCCATCATCGAGCAGCAGCACAGGAACCTTGCCCAAGGGGTTGTGGGCCGTGACGCCGGTAGTCGCTTCCCATGGCGAGTCGTTCACGAGCTCGCAATCTATTTTTTTCTCGGCGAGCGCGATCCGGACCTTGCGCGCATAGGGGCTCGTGAGCGATGCGATGAGCTTCACGGCGATCCGAAAATAATGGCGGTGGTGCGCTTGCGATCGGAGAGGCGAAACGTCACCGGGAAACGAGAAACAAGACGAGATATTTGATGTGGATTATAACATTCGACGCACGCGAACGGTGCACACGTAGCATTGTGATAGACTCCACTGGCCGGCGTGCACATTGCGCCTTGCGACGCGCCCACCATGGCGAACCCCGACGCGCTTAATTCGCTGACCGCGCTCTCTCCTCTCGACGGGCGCTATCGAACCAAGGTCGCGCAGCTATCCGAGTATTTCAGCGAGTACGGCTTGATGCGCGAGCGCGTCCGGGTCGAGCTCGCCTGGCTCGACGCTCTTGCCGACGAGCCCGGAATCACCGAGATCGCGCCGTTCGCATCCGCGGCTCGGAAAGCGCTCGACGACGCATATGGTAATTTCGGCATCGGCGACGCCGAGCGCATCAAGGCCATCGAGCGCACGACGAATCATGACGTCAAGGCGATTGAATATTGGCTCAAGGAGCGCCTTTCACCGGTTCCGGAAATCGCGGACGTGGCGGAATTCATCCATTTCGCATGCACGTCGGAAGACATCAACAATCTCGCGCATGGCTTGATGCTGAGCGGCGCACGCCAAAACGTGCTGCTGCCGGCGCTCAATTCGCTTTGCGACGACCTGCGTAAGCTCGCTCGCGCGCACGCCGAGCTGCCGATGCTTGCGCGGACGCATGGCCAGCCCGCTACGCCGACGACGCTCGGGAAGGAAATCGCCAACACGGTTGCCCGTCTGGAGCGCGCGACGTCCGTATTTGCGGCGATGCCGATACCCGGAAAGATCAACGGCGCGGTCGGCAACTACAACGCGCATCTGGCCGCCTATCCGAGCGTGGACTGGGAGTCGTTGGCGAAGCGCGTGGTCGGCAAGCTCGGGCTCGAGTTCAACGCGTTCACTACGCAGATCGAGCCGCACGATGGCATGGCGGCGCTGTTCGACGCTCTTGCGCGCGTGAACACGATCGTCATCGACCTCGACCGCGACATCTGGGGGTATGTTTCGCTCGGATATTTTCGGCAGAAGATCAGCGAGGGCGAGGTCGGATCGTCGACCATGCCGCACAAGATCAACCCGATCGACTTCGAGAATTCGGAGGGAAATCTCGGTCTTGCCAACGCGCTCTTGCGCCATCTTGCGGACAAGCTGCCGATCTCGCGCTGGCAGCGCGACCTGACCGATTCGACGGTGTTGCGTAACATGGGCGTTGCCCTGGGTTACGCCCTGCTGGGTTACGTCGCCTGCAGACAAGGCCTGTCGCGGCTCGCGGCGGATCCCGCCAGGCTCGCTGCGGATCTCGACGCCAATTGGGAAGTCCTCGCAGAGCCTATCCAGACGGTGATGCGGCGTTTCGGCGTTCCCAACCCCTACGAGCAGCTCAAGGCGCTTACGCGAGGCAAGTCCGGGATCACCCGCGAATCGCTGCACGCCTTTATCGATGCCCTCGCCCTGCCGGCGGATGAAAAAGCGAGGCTCAAGGCATTGACGCCGGCAAATTACATCGGCAAGGCCGCCGAGCTCGCGAAACGCGTTTAGTGGACTGTAACAGTCAAATAGCTAGCGTCTCGCTTGCCCTCGCCGGCCGCAGCGTTGTTGCTCGTCGTCACCATAGTGTTGACTATGCTTCCTCCTCGCGCCTAGCTGCAACCAGCGATCGCGGCGCGATACTGGCTGCTGATTCAACTGTCACAGCCTACTAGTCGCGCGCGTCGTCCGCCGCGGGGTTTTTCACTCGATCCGGTGGGAGACTCTGCCTGGCAGCGCGATTGCGCGCCCGGCGTTCGCGAAGGAACTGCGCCGCCATGGGCAGGATGGAAACGATGACGATGGCCACCACGATATATGCAAGGTTGTCCTTGACCCATGGAATGTTGCCGAAGAGATAACCCGCGTAAACGAGCATGGCCACCCAAGCGGCTGCGCCGATCATGTTGTACGCGAGAAATTTTCGGTAGGTCATCGCGCCAACGCCGGCGAGGAACGGAGCGAACGTCCGCACGATAGGCACGAATCGCCCGATGATGATGGTGAAGCCGCCGTATTTCTCGTAGAAGCGATGCGTGCGATCGAGATACTCGGGCTTGAGCCAGCGCCCCAGCTTCGTTTCGTGCGGTCTGAACGCCCTGGGGCCGATGAAGTGGCCGATGCTGTAATTGACCGAGTCGCCCAGCACCGCGGCGACAAATAGCGTGAGCACGAGCAGATGCACGTTGACTCCGCTTGCGGCGACCACCGCGCCCGCGACGAACAGCAGCGAATCGCCGGGAAGCAGCGGAAAGACGACCAGGCCGGTCTCCGCGAAAATCACCAGGAACAGCGCCGTGAACATCAGCCCGGCGTGTTGCGCTGCCAGCGCAGAGAGCGTCTGGTCGAGCGCGAAGATGGAATAAAGAAGCGTGGTCAGCATGACGCCGGACGACGCTTCGGTTCCCTGGGTCGCTGCTCCACTGATCAGGGAAGTATTTTTTCTGTCGCCGAACCGGTGCGCTTCTCGGGTCTGACAAGGTCTTCTCGCGAGACGCCGAGCCACATCACCAGCGCGGCCATCACCAGAGCCGAGGAATAGATGCCGAAACAGATGCCGATCGCCAGCGCGAGCGCGAAATAGTGGAGCGTTTCTCCGCCGAAGAAGAGGATGGAGAGCACCATCGTCAACGTGCAGCCGTGGGTGATGATCGTGCGCGACAACGTGCTGGTGATCGCGCTGTTGATGACCTCGGGAACGCTCGCCTTGCGCATCTTGCGGAAGTTTTCCCGGATCCGGTCGGCGATCACCACCGATTCGTTCACTGAATATCCCAGCACCGCGAGCACGGCCGCGAGCACCGGAAGCGAGAACTCCCACTGGAAAAACGCGAAGAAGCCGAGAATGATCACGATATCGTGCAGATTCGCTGCGATCGCCGAAACCGCAAAGCGCCATTCGAATCGAAACGCCAGGTAGGCGACGATCCCGATGCTCACTAGGAGCAATGCCAGGGCACCGTTTTCGTAGAGCTCCTTGCCGACTTGCGGACCGACGAACTCGACGCGCTGCTGCGTGACTGCCGGGTCGTCAGCCTTGAGCTCCGTCATTACCCGCTCGGAAAGCTGCGCGCTCGAAAGCCCTTCCTTGAGCGGCAGCCGGATCAGCGCGCTGTTGGCGCTGCCGAAGCTCTGCACCGCAAACTCTCCGAGGTTCATCTTGTCGATGACCGCACGTACGCGGGTCAGATCCGCCGGATGGCTGTATGCGATCTCGATCACCGTCCCGCCACGGAAGTCCACGCCGAGATTGAGCCCACGCGTGGCGAGAAACAGCACGGCGAGCAGAAAGGTGACCAACGAGATGATGTTGAACACCAGCGCATGCTTCATGAACGGGATGACGCGGCGGATTCTGAAGAATTCCATGGTCGTTTCCCGATCTACGTTGGATCCGTTGTTGCGTATCTGATCATCAACACATCTTGTGACTGCTGCTCATGCGCTGACTTGCCGTCATTCCCGCCCTTCGACTACGCTCAGAGCCTGCCCTGAGCCTGCCGAAGGGGCAGGCTCCAGCGGGAATCCAGTCTCGTTGGAAATTGAAAGCCAATGGGTCCTCGCTTTCGCGGAGACGACCCATGGCGCCGCTACGCGGCGCACAGTAGGTCAATGGGTCTCCGCTTTCGAGGGGACGACCCATGGCGCCGCTACGCCGCGCCATGGGTCGGCTTCCAAACCTGCCCGATCGAGATTTTTTCGAGCTTCTTGCGTCCGCCATAGATGATCGCGACCAGGCCACGCGAGATGAAAACCGCTGAAAACATCGACGTCATTATTCCCAGGCAGTGCACGACCGCGAAGCCGCGCACCGGGCCACTTCCGAATATCAGCAACGCGACTCCGGCGATGAGCGTCGTCACATTCGAGTCGAGGATGGTTCCCCATGCGCGCTCGTATCCGGCCTGGATTGCGGCGTGCGGGGTATCGCCCCAGCGCAGCTCTTCGCGTATGCGCTCGTTGATGAGCACGTTGGCGTCGATGGCCATCCCGAGCGTCAGCGCGACCGCGGCGATGCCGGGGAGCGTCAACGTCGCCTGCAGCATCGAAAGGATGGCGATCAGCAGCAGCAGATTGATCGCCAGCGATATGACCGAGATCACGCCCATGAGCTGGTAATACAAAATGATGAAGAGCGCGAGCACGATGACGCCGTAGAGCACCGAGTTGAATCCCTTCTGGATGTTCTCGGCGGCGAGCGACGGGCCGACGGTCCTCTCCTCGACGATTTCCATGGGAGCCGCAAGCGCGCCGGCGCGCATGAGGAGCGCGATGTCGTTGGCCTCGCGGGTGTTCATCCGCCCGCTGATCTGAACGCGGCCGCCTCCGATTTCCTCGCGGATCACCGGCGCGGTGATCACCTCGGCCTTGCCCTTCTCGACCAGGACGATGGCCATGCGCTTGCCGACGTTATCGCGGGTGAGCTCCTTGAAGATTCGCGCCCCCGTGCCGTCCAGGTTGACATGCACCGCGGGCTCGTTGGTCCGTCCGTCGAAACCGGGCTGCGCGTCGTTGATGCGATCTCCCGTCAGCACCACCTGCCGCCGCACCAGTACCGGCGTGCCGTTGCGCTCGGTGAACAGATCACTGCCCAACGCCGGCTGTCCGGCCGCCGCCTGCTCGAGCGCACCGGGCTCGTCGTTGACCATGCGTATCTCGAGCGTCGCCGTGCGACCCAGGATGTCCTTGGCGCGCGCGGTGTCCTGCACTCCCGGCAGCTGAACGACCACGCGATCCGCGCCTTGCTGCTGGACGATCGGTTCTGCGACGCCGAGCTCGTTGACGCGGTTGCGCAGAATCGTGATGTTCTGAGCCACCGCGCCGTCCTGAATGCGTTTCTGCGCCTCCGGCTTGAGGCTCGCGATGAGCCTGAAGTCGTTGCCGGAGTCGACGCTGTTGAGCAACAAGTCGGGGAACGCGTTGCGGATTTCGCTGTTGGCCTTGTCGCGCTCGCCCGCGTCGCGAAACCGGATGGAGACATTCTGGCCCTCGCGTGCGATGCCCCCGTATTGAACCTTCTTTTCGCGCAGCAGCGAGCGAATGTCAGTCAGATAGCGGTCGGCAGCCTTGTCCAGCGCCGCCTTCATGTCGACCTGCAGGAGGAAGTGGACTCCGCCGCGCAGGTCGAGGCCGAGATACATCGGCAGCGCTCCGATGGCCGTGAGCCATCGCGGCGTGCTCGACAACAGATTCAAGGCGACAATGTAGTTGTCGCCGAGTGTTTTCTGCAGAATGTCCTTGGCCTTGACCTGCGTGTCCAGATCATCGAAGCGGACCTTGATACCGGTTGGATCGAGCGATTCGCCTCGAAAGGCGATGTTCGCCGCTTTGAGCGCCTCTTCGACTTTCTGCAGCGTCGATGCATCGATCTTGATGCTGGCCCTGCTGGTGGAAATCTGGACTGCGGGAACTTCCGGAAAAAAATTCGGCAGGGTGTAGACAATGCCCACGGCCAATGCAATGCCGATCAGCACATATTTCCAAAGTGGATAGCGGTTCATCTGAATCCGTCGCTCGGCGTCAAGGAACGATTCTCATCCGACATTCGAGTCCGACGGCTGTCATAGGCTCTTGATCGTGCCCTTCGGCAATAGCAGCGAGATCGCGCTTCGTTGCACGGTAATCTCGACGTTGGGAGCGATTTCCACCGTTGCATAGGCTTCGTTGAGCTTGCTGAGCTTGCCGACGACGCCTCCCGCTGTCACGACCTCGTCGCCTTTTTGCAATGCGCTTAGCATCGCCTTGGTCTCCTTGGCGCGTTTTTGCTGCGGGCGGATAAGGAGGAAATAAAACACGACGAATATCGCGACCATGGGCAGGAATGCCATCAGGTCGCTGCCGGGCGCGCTGCCGGTCGCCTGCGCATAAGCGGGGCTGATGAACACGAGCGGGTCCTCCTTGCGTATGGGGTGCCGGTGAGCGCTGGTACGCTGAAAAAAGCGTGCTCTGCCGGCAAGTAGCGAACCGGTTATTCTACCATGCTCGACATCGCCGTCCGACCCTTGTGGAAGCTCGCAACGTACGCGGACAGCGCGTCTTGATGGATCGCCTGCCGCAGGCCGCTCATCAGGCCGAGGTAGTAATGAAGGTTGTGGATGGTGTTGAGGCGCGCCCCGAGAATTTCGTTGGCGCGCTGCAGGTGATGCAGATACGCCCGGCTGAAATTGCGGC
>VBCZ01000314.1 GCA_005889025.1 Betaproteobacteria bacterium | reverse complement strand
GTCGCCATCGACCCCAAGACCGGTCTTAGCGACGCGCAGGCGGACGAAGTCGCACGGAAGATCGGCGTGCCGGAGGCGTCGGTGCCGGAGGCGCGCAAGTTCATGCAGGGTCTGTACCGCGCCTTCGACGAGTGCGACGCATCGCTCGCAGAAATCAACCCCCTCATTCTGACTGGCGATGGCAAGGTACTGGCCCTCGACGCCAAGGTCAACTTCGATTCGAACGCGCTCTTTCGCCATCCGGAGATCGTGGCCATGCGCGACCTCGACGAGGAAGATCCGGCGGAAGTCGAGGCTTCCAAGGTTGACCTTTCGTACATCTCGCTCAACGGCAACATTGGCTGTCTCGTCAATGGCGCCGGGCTCGCGATGGCCACCATGGACACCATCAAGCTCTTCGGCGCAGAGCCCGCGAACTTCCTCGATGTGGGAGGTGGAGCCACCACCGAAAAGGTGACCGAAGCATTCAAGCTGATGCTCAAGAATCCTGCCGTCAAAGGCATTCTGGTCAATATTTTTGGCGGGATCATGCGCTGCGACACCATCGCCGAAGGCGTGATTGCCGCGGCGAGAGAAGTCAAGCTGAGCGTCCCGTTGGTCGTGCGCATGAAAGGCACCAACGAAGATATTGGCAAGCAAATGCTTCAGGCATCGGGGCTTCCGATCATCTCCGCCGACAACATGGGTAACGCGGCGCAGAAGATTGTCGCCGCGATCGCCGGCAAATAAGGATCCAATCCATGAGCATCCTCGTCGGCAGGCACACCAGGGTCATGACCCAGGGCATTACGGGCAAGACCGGAGCGTTTCACACTCGCATGTGCCGCGACTACGCCAACGGTCCGAACTGTTTCGTCGCCGGGGTGAATCCCAGCAAGGCGGGTCAGAGCTTCGAGGGTCTTCCCATCTACGGCACCGTGAAGGAAGCCAAGGAACGCACGGGCGCAACCGTCTCAGTCATCTACGTCCCGCCGCCCTTTGCCGCGGCCGCCATCGACGAGGCTGTCGACGCCGAGCTCGACCTGGTCATCTGCATCACCGAAGGCGTCCCGGTGCGCGACATGATTCGCACGCGTGACCGCATGCAGGGCAAGAAGACGATCCTTATTGGTCCCAACTGTCCAGGCGTCATCACTCCCGACGAGATCAAGATCGGCATCATGCCTGGCCAGATACACAAGAAGGGGCGCGTTGGCGTCGTCTCGCGCTCGGGAACATTGACCTACGAGGCGGTCGGTCAATTGATGGAGCGTGGACTGGGCCAGTCGACCTGTGTAGGCATCGGCGGCGATCCGGTCAATGGATTGAAGCATATCGATGTCATGAAGATGTTCAACGACGACCCCGATACCGATGCGGTGATCATGGTGGGCGAGATCGGCGGCGACGCCGAGGAAACCTGTGCGCGGTGGATCAAAGCCAACATGAGAAAACCCGTGGTCGGCTTTATCGCTGGCGTCACGGCACCGCCCGGCAAGCGCATGGGTCATGCGGGCGCAATCATCTCAGGAGGAAAGGGCACGGCGCACGAGAAGCTGGCCGTCATGGAACAGTGCGGAATCAAGGTGACGCGTAATCCCGCGGAAATGGGAAAGCTGCTCGAGAGCGTTCTGTAACGCCACCCCGGCCTCACCAAGAGACATCAATTGAGCGCTGCCCATACCCCGACCCGGACGATCATCCCGATCGCAGACGCGGTTCGCGCGAAGCACAAGGTCCGCGCTGTGCCCAAGGGCCGCGCGGTCGACGCTCAAGCGCTTGCGGAAGTGCGAACGCTGCTCGGCGACTCGCCTCGACGGCGTGACTTGCTGATCGAGTTTCTGCACCGCATCCAGGATAATTTTGGACATATCACGGCGGGGCATATTGTCGCTCTGGCACAGGAGATGAAGCTCGCGATGACCGAGGTGTACGAGGTCGCGACCTTCTATCACCACTTCGACGTTGTGAAAGACGGTGAAGCAGCGCCGCCCGCGGTGACGGTGCGCGTATGCGAGACGCTCTCATGCGCCATGGCGGGGAGCGGCGAGTTGCTGCGGGATCTGCAGCGACAGCTCGGATCGGCCGTGCGTGTCATTCCTGCGCCCTGCATTGGTCGCTGCGAGGGTGCGCCTGCTGCGAGCGTGGGCCGTCACCCAATCGATCGCGCCACCGTCGAGACGATCGAGGCTGCGGTCCTTGGCCATGCAGTGCAAGCGGCTGTCGCGGATTACGTCACCTATGCCGATTACAGGAAGGGAAACGGTTATCAGCTGCTGGCCGATTGCGTCTCCGGCAAGCACAGCGCCGACGAGTTGATCGCGACGCTGGAGAGCTCATCGCTGCGCGGGCTCGGAGGAGCGGGTTTTCCGGCAGGACGTAAATGGCGCATCGTCCGTGGCGAGCCCGCTCCGCGGCTGATGGCGGTCAACATCGACGAAGGCGAGCCGGGCACGTTCAAGGATCGCGTCTACCTGGAGCGCGACCCGCATCGCTTTCTCGAAGGCATGCTGATCGCGGCGTGGGCTGTCGGGATCGATGCGATCT
>VBCZ01000313.1 GCA_005889025.1 Betaproteobacteria bacterium | reverse complement strand
GTATTGTTGGGCGTCAGCCTTTGGCTGGAACATGGCGCGTTTCCAAACGTCGACGATCGAATAGTTGCGCCCGTCCTGCCTTAGCGTCTTGATCAGCAGCTCGAAAAACTTGCTGTCGACACGCAGCTCCGGGAAGTGGATGAGTGTTTGTGCCGGTTGCTCGGCGCGCGCCCAATCGATGAATGCCCGAATGCAGGCAGGCGCACATTCCTGCCGCACAAGCGGATCCGACCCGACGGAATAAATGTGGCTCCATATGCGTACGACCCTTGTGGGAAGACCTCGAAATCGCGCCTTCTCTTCAATGGGAAATACGCCACAAAGTACGGCGTCGTGTGATGGGAACGCGGTATCGGAAGCAAAAACCAACGCAACCCGCGCTGCATCGCCCGGAAGTCCGTAACGCAACGCCGGGATCAGCATCCAGTTTTCCGCAAATGGAGAGGGTTCGAGTGCGTTTTCGGCAAGCTCTTCCCATTGCGGTCTAAGCGGCTCGAGGTCCCGCCAGTCAGCCACGACCTGCACGGTGAAACGACTTGTTTCGCCAAAGTTGAATCTGGTGACCTGCGGCAGCTTTGCCATCGGCGCATCGCCGCCGCGTGACTCGATCCCGCCGCGGATAATCGTTCGTGGATCCTCGGCAAGAGATCTGTCGGTTTCAGTCATATGGCGTGGGTGCCGTCGTCTCGGAAATCGCAGTGCAGCGGGAGGGGCGCCGCCGCTGGTTCCAGATTCAGCCGGGATCGGCGGTTCGGCTTGCTTCCGAAGCCAACCGGCCCGCGATTGCCCGGGAGCCTGTGGCGAGATCGCCAGTTTTTCGTATGTTCAATCGTAACTAAATAGTAAAATGACGGTGGCGGCGTAAGCGGGTGCACCAGTGACCCGCCGCGTGGTGCTATTGATCGGCGCGCAATTGTAATTGTATTCTTGGATACACACTGAATGAACTGACTGTACCGTACACGAAAAGTCCTCACTGCGATGTTTTCCTTTAGAGACATAGTACTCACAGCTTTCATCCTCGGTTTGCTGCCTGCCGTTTTGTTCCGCCCGCATTGGGGCATCCTGCTGTGGACATGGATCGGGTTGATGAATCCCCACAAGTTGACGTGGGGGTTCGCCTACAACTTCCCCTTTGCGATGATCGTCGGCATCGTCACGATGTTGGCGATCCTGATATCCAAGGAGCCCAAGCGTTTGCCTGTCACCGCGCCGGTCGTGGTGCTGTTCATGTGGGTCGCTTGGATGACGATCACCACGGTGTTCTTCAGCATTTATCCTACTGAAGCTTGGCCAAAGTGGGATACGGTGATGAAGATCCAGCTCTTCATTTTTCTTACGCTACTGGTCATGCAGTCCGAAGAAAGGATCCGCGCGCTGGTGCTGGTCGCGACACTTTCCATCGCCTACTTCGGCATAAAGGGTGGCGTCTACACAATCATGCACGGTGGCGGCGGGATGGTGCTCGGCCCGGACGGCGGATTCATTTCGGGCAACACCGAGATCGCGCTTGCGCTAACGGTTACGTTGCCGCTCATGCGCTGGCTTCAGCTTCAAACCCAGAGGCGCTGGCTCAGGCATGCCACCACCGTCGCGATGGTTCTCATCGCCGTATCCGTGCTCGGCTCATATTCACGCGGTGGCCTGCTCGCGCTGGCGGCGGTGGGAGTCTTTTTCTGGTTCAAGAGCCGTAAAAAGCTTGTTCTCGCTGTCATGATCGTGCCTCTCGCCTTCGCGTTAGTGGCATTCATGCCGGCAGAATGGCACGAAAAGATGCACACCATCGAGACGTACGAAGAGGACGGCTCCGCGATGTCCCGGATCAATGCGTGGAAGTTCGCGTGGAGCCTTGCACAGGATCGGCCCGTAGGCGGCGGCGGGTTCGACACGTTTCAGGTGGACGCCTACGCGCGGTGGCTTCCGACCAGTAAACAAGCTCTGGACTCACACGGCAAATGGTTTCAGGTGGCGCACCGGGGCGCAGGTCATCAGCATGTGCCGCAAGCGTCCGAATTTCGAATGGGCGAGAGACCTGGCCGGGATGACTCAGGCTGCCCTGGTCGGATTCTGGGTTGGCGGGACTTTTCTCGGGATGGCGTATTGGGATTACCCATACATCCTTGCGATTATTTTGATTTTGACGAAGGTAGTCGTTGCGAGGCAGCTCTCGGAAGCTCCTGTCCACGCGCCGTCTTTGCCAATGGCGGAACAAGGCGCCCTTGGGTATGCAGGGTCCGCGACCCCCGCCTATGGGCGGCTGAAGAGCTGACCGCGTCGCAATCGTAAGCTTGCTGCAGCGGTGGTCGGGGTAGACAACCAGGACTTCTGGCCGAATCGACCGACAAGGCGGCCGAATTCCACTGGCCGTCGGCGCAAGTGCGTGCATCAAATACCCGCCGGCCAGGCGATCCAGCTACTCTTTTCTGAGTACGACCAGGATCCACCCGCGAAAAAATCGCAAGCGCTCGGAGTTGCGCAGCAATTTCTCGTACGCCGAAGCGACAAGAAACAAGAAGCCGTTGAACATGAAATACGCCGGGTATTGGCCGAGATACTGGAACGAGCTGATCTGGAAGCCTGTAGCGGAAGCCCACTTTTTTACCGCTGCGGATGTGTTCGTCTTATACGCCGTTGGGAACACATCCATGGGCGCGCGGCCTTGTACCTTCGATACGATCCAGGGATGAAGGCGATTTGGCACGATAGTCGCTGCGAGAGCCGCGTAGTCCCAGAAGTTGCCGGTGAGGAAAATAAAGTAGCCCTTTGGCCTCAGTATGCGATTCATTTCGGAGTAGACAGCTAATGGATCGACGACGTGCTCCATCACACTGCGGCACATCACGATATCTACGCTGCCATCCTCGATCGGGATTGCGGACAAATCGTTCTTCAAGAGCTCGACGCCGTCGATCGGTGCAGGAAAATCGACGAGATCCACGCCAATCAGGCGCCGGGCCCTGCCGAGATACTTTACTAGAACCGGCGCCGTCCGGCCGCAACCCGCATCCAGCAATGTATGGTCAGGCTGGAGGTATTTGTCGACGTGGCGCTCGAAAGTGAGATAAGGATGCTCCTCGGAGCCAAAAAATCGCTCCTTGAAACGTTCGGCGAGCTCGGTCATCCTATGACATCCTTAGAGCGATTTAGCTTGGCAAGTGTTCGGGGTCGACGCAATCGTCGTGATGGTCGAACAGTGCCCGCAATTGAAGTTAACGTCAGCGATGCACCTTCGAGGTCGATAGAATAATCCATGATGTCCGTGCCCTGTATCCCCCCGCACCCACGGCACGGCCCGATGACCCGAGGGATAAGCAGTGATCGGTCGGGTTGGCGTATTGGGTGTATCAGTATATTCTTCTTATTCAATCGTTTTGGCCGGAATGATCGCGGCGAAGCGGCTCGAGGAAATCTCGGCTAAAAGCGAAGATCCTGCCAGGCGTGATACCGTTTTACGGAGAATCGCCTTTGGGCGCGCAGTTCGAGGATCGGTGGCGGTCAAGATTCGAGGAGTTCGCTGAGCTAAGCGATGACGATGCAGGGATCGCTGGCTGGAGCGCTACCGGTCTCGATGCACGCCTCCGGCGGTTCCTGTCGCTGTGGAAGCCTGCCGCGGCGGGCGGCAGATGGTTGGATGCCGGTTGCGGTGCCGGAACATATACCCGTGTTCTCTTGCGCCACGGCCTTTCGGTGTTCGGTTTCGACTACTCGCTGCCTACAATTCGCAAGGCAGTTGCGCGAAATGTCGACGCCACTGCATTCACCGTCGCGGATATTCGCCGGATTCCATTCCGTCCGGGATCTTTCGATGGCGTACTGTGCTTTGGCGTTACCCAGGCACTCGCCGACAGCCGGCCGGCCGTTCAGGAACTTGCCCTGCAGTTGAGGTCGGGTGGCGAGATCTGGATCGACGGCCTGAATGTCTGGTGTGTGGTGCACGCGTACGAGCTGCTTCGTCGGAATCTGTCGGGACGTCCGATCCATCTTCGGTACGAGTCACCGGCCCGAGTGAAGCGCATGCTCAAGGAATGCGGCTTTACCGATGTCCGACTTTACTGGATGCCCATCGTTCCCGCCCGTTCGCGCGCGCTGCAACGCGTGATCGAAGCCGGGGCGGTAGATCGTTTGTTGCGGGCCATGCCGTTCCTTGCGAAATTGATCTCGCATGCATTTATCGTTCACGCCACAAAGCGGCCATCGCGCGGGGACGGTCGGGAAGTTGCTTCTGTATCGTGAGTCGTATACCCCAACTTTGCGACCGCGGTACAAGGGTTCTTACAGAGGTTTCGCTACGTCGCCGACGAATCGGCCCTCACCCCTGCCCCTGTCCCGGAGGGAGAGGGGTTCCTTCTTTGTCCCACCGAGGAGAGGGGTTGCTTTTGTTTTCCGCAGGAGAGGTGTTGCTGTTGTCGCCTCTCCCTCCGGGAGAGGCCGCCGCGCGAACGCGCGGCGGGTGAGGGAAGCAAGTGTCATTCATTTTTCGGGACGCTCAGTATCACCCGGGCACTTTAAGCGGGGACCCAGTGGCGTTCGGCGAAAGTCACTGGATTCCCGCTGGAGCCTGCCCTCGAGTGCCTTAATCGGGGGCGGGAATGACGACAGTTTTCGAGTCG
>VBCZ01000038.1:12688-25989 GCA_005889025.1 Betaproteobacteria bacterium | reverse complement strand
TATGGGCGCCTGCTGGAATGGGCGATCTCGGACGTCAAGCATCGGCTCTACGTTCCGGTAATCGGCGTATGGGCCGCGCTGCGGACGCGAAGGCGGAGCGCGCTCAAGCCGCGCTGGGCAACGATAAGCAATCGCGGCATCGTGCTCTGGACCGCGCTTCTGATCTTTTTCGGCAGCTTCGCGCTGCTTCCGCTCATCGGAAAGGAGTTCTCGCCGCAGGTCGACGAGAGCTTCATTTCGCTGCGGCTGAACACACCCGTCGGCACGAGCCTCGAGTCCACCGACGGCAAGGTGCGCGAGGTCGAAGCGGTGCTCAAGCAATTCCCCGAGATCGTGCTCGCGATGACGACGGTGGGCAGCTGGGACGGCCGCAACTACGCCCGCGTCAACCTGAGGCTGACCGACCGCGGCACTCGCGCCCGCTCACAGAAGGATCTCGAGCGCGCCATCCGGCAAGCGCTGCGGCCGATTCCCGGCATCGAGCTGGCTCTGGGCTACGATCGGCCGATCTGGGTCAACCTGCTGGGCCCTGATCCCGATACGCTGAAGCAGTTCATCAACGAATTCGCCGAGAAGGTCGCCAAGGTTCCCGGCATCGCCGACATGGAAATCTCGGAGAAGGCCCTTAATCCGGCGCTATCGATCCGTCTCAACAATGATGCCGCAGCGGATTTGGGCATCTCGGTGCAGCAGGTTGGCGCCACGGTGCGCCCGCTGCTGGCGGGCGAGACCGTCAGCTACTGGCTCGGACCCGACGGGCAGAATTACGAGGTCAACGTGCAGCTGCCCAGGGAAGGCCGCAGACTCGCCTCGGATCTCGGCAATCTGTACATCTCGACCAACAAGCGCGGCCCCGATGGAGAGCTGCGCATGGTGCCGCTGCGCCAGGTGGCGGAGATCGTCGAGACGACGAGCCCGCAGATCATCAAGCGGCAGGACCTCCAACGCCGGGTCGCGCTCTACGCGAACGCGGAAGGTCGCCCCTCGGGGAACGTCGGTGACGACGTCAAGAAGATCGTCGACTCGACGCAGCTGCCGCCGGGCTACCGCTTCGCCATCGCGGGGCAGCAGCAAGACTCCGCGGAATCGGTAGCCGCGCTCACGGCTGCACTCGGGCTCGCGGTCATCTTCATCTACCTCGTGCTCGCTTCGCAGTTCGCGAGCTTTACCCAGCCCATCGCGATCATGGCCTCACTGCCGTTCACGCTGATCGGCGTGCTCCTCGCGCTGCTGCTCACCGGGACCACGCTCAACATCTTCTCGATGATCGGCTTCGTGATGCTGATGGGCTTGGTGACCAAGAACGCGATTCTGCTCGTCGATTTCGCCAACCGTTCGCGACGGGGTGGAGCGGCGCTGCACGACGCGCTGCTGACCGCGGGACAGGTGCGCCTGCGGCCCATCCTGATGACGACCGCGGCGATGATCTTCGGCATGTTGCCGCTGGCGCTGGGCTTGGGCGAGAGCGGCGAGACGCAGGCGCCGATGGGCCGCGCGATCATCGGTGGTGTCATCACCTCGACGCTGCTCACGCTCGTCGTCGTGCCGGTCATCTACACCTACCTCGATCGCCTGACCGAATGGCGCAAGGCACGGCGATCAAGACATGCCGCGGCCAGCGCGCGTGCCGGTGCGCCGGCCCACGGCGATTGACGTGCGATAATGCAACGCGGCATCATAATCTGACCGCGATTTTGGTTGGCGCTTTAGCTGGCAGCGCGGTGCCATCGGCCTATCCATTTCAAGCATCCATGGATTTCGAGCAGGCGCGCTTCAACATGGTCGAGCAGCAGATCCGCACTTGGGAGGTGCTGGATCAAGACGTGCTCGATCTGCTGTTCGCGATTCGGCGCGAGGACTTCGTGCCACCCGCTTACCGTACGCTGGCCTTCGCCGACCTGGAAATTCCCCTGGTAGAAGGCGAGCGGATGTGGACCCCCAAGCTGGAGGCCCGTGTGCTGCAGGAGCTCGAGCTCGAAGGCAATGAATCGGCGCTGGAGATCGGGACCGGGAGCGGATACTTCACCGCGCTGCTCGCCAATTCGTGCGCCGACGTGACCAGCATCGAGCGCATACCCGTACTGGCGACCGAGGCAAGGGCGAAGCTCGATCGCGCGGGCTTGAGCAATGTTCGCATCGAGGTGGGCGACGGCGCGCGCGGCTGGGGCAAGGACACCTACGACGCAATCGTGCTGACCGGTTCGACCCCCGTGCTTCCCGATGAATGGCTGAGCCAGCTCAAGCCGGGCGGCAGGCTGTTTGCCGTCGTTGGTGATGCGCCGGCAATGACCGCG
This sequence comes from Betaproteobacteria bacterium, assembly GCA_005889025.1. Lineage (GTDB taxonomy): Bacteria > Pseudomonadota > Gammaproteobacteria > Burkholderiales > Casimicrobiaceae > PALSA-1003. The sequence goes on along the minus strand of VBCZ01000038.1, from coordinate 23,695 downwards.
CGGCTCATCCGCTGGAGCGCGCCTGGAGCGGGGCCGCGGCGCGGCCCGGGCGCGGCGATGCGACCGGCGGGTTTGCCCGCCAACCCTCAGGCGTTCTTTAACCCGCTCTGGGCGAGATTCGCTCGCCTGCTCGCGATCGCCTGTCTGACAACCTTCGCGGTCGACGTCGCTCGCGCCGAGGACTTGCTGCAGATCTATCGAGCGGCGACGGCAAACGATCCCGTTCTCGCCTCGGCGCGCGCGGCGTGGCTCGCGAATCAGGAGGCCGTGCCGCAGGCGCAGGCCGGGCTTCTGCCCGCGGTCAACCTCGTTGGAAGCGCGACCGGGGTCGATTACAACACGACGATACGCAGCGACCCGACGATTTCGATCCACCAGCGGTTTCCGCAGTATGCGTACACAGTCAATGCGAGCCAGCCGCTGTACCGTCCGCAGAATTGGATCGCGCTCGACCAGGCGCGAAGCCAGATCGGCCAGGGCGACTATGTGCTTGCATCGTCGCAGCAGGATCTGATCGTGCGCGTCGCGCAGGCGTACTTCGATGTCCTGCTTGCGAGCTTCAACATCGAGCTGACCGAGAGCCAGAAGGCGGCGGTGAGCGAGAACCTCGCCCAAGCCAAGCGAAACTTCGAGGTCGGCACGGCAACGATCACCGATACCAACGACGCCCAGGCGAAGTACGATCAGATCGTCGCGCAGGAGATCTCCGCCCAGAACGATCTCGACAACAAGATCGCCGCGTTGCGCGCGATCATCGGCCGGCTTCCTCGCGAGCTCAAGCCCTTTACGCGCAAGTACGAGCCCGAGCCGCCCATGCCGAACGCGCTGGAGCCTTGGATCGAAAAGGCGATCAGCGAAAATTTCCAGGTGCGGATCGCGCAGGCCAATTACGACATTGCCGCGCTCGAGGTCGATCGGCAGCGCGCCGGGCACTATCCGACGCTGGACCTGGTGGCAAGCTTCAATCAGGGCTACGCGGGCGCCGCGGCGTCGACCGCGCTATCGGCGAATTTCGCGAGCGACTCGCGCCTCGCGCAAATCGGTCTGCAGCTCAACGTGCCGATCTATCAGGGCGGGTTTGTAAGCTCGAAGGTGCGTCAGGCGGTCGCCAACCAGGAAAAGGCGCGGCAGGACCTCGAGTTCGCGCGGCGCACCGCGCAATTGGCTGCGCAGACCTCGTTTTCCGGCGTTGCCAGTGGCGTGGCGCAGATCAAGGCTTTCGAGCAGGCGCTCGCGTCGGCGCAGGTTTCCTACGACTCCAACAAGCTCGGCCTCGAAGTCGGCGTGCGTACCAACCTCGACGTGCTCAACCAGCAGCAGCAGGTTTTCCAGACGCGGTTCAACCTGGCGCAGTCGTATTACATCTATCTCATCAACACCCTGAAACTCAAGCAGGCGATCGGCACGCTTTCCGACGCAGACGTCGAGAAGATCAACCGCGATCTGGAAGTATAGGCGCGCCGAGGGTCGTCGCGAGCCGCGGCAGGAGCCAGCGCCACAGACGATCGGCCGCGCCGCGATGTGCTGCGTGAAAGCTGCGTGCGCGATCCCGCATGGTCGCGAGCTCGAGCGGATTCGAGAGCAGGCGAGCCACCTCGGCCAGCAGTTCGTCTGCATCGCCGACGCGGCGCGCGGCGCCCGCGGAAACCGCGCCTTGAGCTGCGTCGCTGAAGTTGAAGGTGTGCGGTCCGATCACCACCGGCGTCCCGACCGCGAGCGGCTCGATCATGTTCTGGCCGCCCAGAGGAAGCAGGCTGCCGCCGACAAAGGCCACGTCGGACGCTGCATAGTACGCAAGCATTTCCCCCATCGAATCGCCAAGAACCACGCGGATGTCGGCGGTGACCGGTCTGTTCTCGGTGCGGCGGGCGAAGGGTATGCCCCGCGCGCGCAGCAAATCGGCCACTGCCTCGAAGCGCTGAGGATGCCGCGGCACGATGACCAGCAGGCTGTGCTTCGGCATCGACAATCGCGCGAGCGCGTCGACGATCAACGCTTCCTCACCCTCGCGTGTGCTCGCCGCTACCCACAGCGGACGCGATCCGAAGCGATGCTTGAATTCGCTTGCAAGCGATAGCGCGGCTTCCGGCACGCGCACGTCGAACTTCAGATTGCCCGTGACGACCGGTTGCGCCGCTCCCAGTGATGCGAGCCGCTCCGCATCCGCGGCTGACTGCGCGGCGGTCCCCGCCAGTCGCCGGAGCATCGGTCGTGCAAGCGCCGGGAATCTTGCGTACGCCCTCGCCGATGGCTCCGACAAGCGTGCGTTGATCAAAAACAACGGAATTCCCGCGTCGTGCGCTTTTGCGATGAGGTTTGGCCAGAGCTCGGTTTCGAGGAGAAAACCGACAGCCGGGCGGAAGTGCGACAGAAACCCGTCGACGGCGAAGGGCAGATCATACGGAAGCCACGCCTGGATGACGCGCTCGCCAAACAAGGCGCGGCCCGTGTCGCGTCCGGTCGCCGTCATGTGTGTAAGCAGGATCGTCGCCGCGGGGTAGCTCGCGCTCAAGCGCTGCACCAGCGGCAGCGCCGCGCGCGTTTCTCCGACCGAAACGGCGTGCAGCCAGACGAGCGGCGCACCGACCGGGGACGCCTTATAGCGCCCGAAACGCTCACCGATCCCGCTGCGATATCCCGGTTCGCGTCGTCCGCGCAGCCAAAGTCTGGCTGGCAGGAACGGTAGCGCAGCGTATCCCAGCACGTTGTAGAGGACGCGTGCGGCTTCCATGATTTCAGACGCAGCCCGTCGGATGGTAGAGCCGGCAAGCGGATGTCATCGCGCAGGATCGCGGTTGTTGCGCGCACCGCCCGAGAGGTCGTTTGCAATGAGCGAGATTTCGTCGGGCGTCGGCACGGTGCCGATGCCTCCAACGTCCCGTGCGCGTTTGCTGGCGCGTTCGACGCCCGCGAGACGCGGATCGGTTGCGATAAAGATGGCTATCGTCGGCGTCCCGAGGGCCGCGGCAAGATGCGTAAGCCCCGTGTCGACGCCGCAGACCAGATCGGCACGGGCAAGAAGCGCGGCGAGTGCCGGCAACTCGCGGCGTGCAAGAACGGTTGCGGCGGGGTTGCCTTCCGCGAGGCGAACGCTCCGCTTCTCTTCCTCGTCGTTCCCCGAGACCAGCAGCACGCGCATCCCGGCCCGAGCGAGCTCGCCCATCAGCGCACGCCAATGCGATTCCGGCCACAGCTTGTCGGTGCGGCTGGTCGCGTGCAGACATACCGCAAACCGCGACTTTTGCGGTGACGGCTCGGGATGCGGTGCAAGGTGGCGGCAACGATCGATCAGATGCTGCCGGGTGTCGATGCGGTGAGTGTGGCGATACACGACGGTGGCAACCGGTTCTCGTATGCTCGCCCTGTCGGGTCCATGCACCGGCCCTTGCGCCAGCCACGCGACGAGCGCGCCTTTGAGCTGTTCCTGCAGGTCGATGACGACATCGTACGGCACGAGCTTGAGCTCACGGCGAAAGGCAACGAACTCGCGCCACGTATTGCGAACGAGCAGGCTTTGACGCCAGCGGCGCAAAGCGAGAGGAATAACGCGGCGCACGCCGCGATTGAGCGCGACCAGCGAAGTGAACTGCTCCTCGGCCACCCAATCGATCTCGATACCGGGGCGATGCCGCTTGAGGTCGTGCACGATCGGCAGCGCATGCACGATATCCCGCAGCGACGAAGGGCGTATGACAAGCGCTTGGCAATTCACGTTGTTTCCACGGCAAGATCGTCTGCCGATAGCGTTGGCGGCGTGGGAGTAGGCGCCTTCCGGCCGGGGCAGCAACGTGGTACGTTCGACGCGATGTCCGCTCCGCCCTCCACGCTGCCTTTTAGCCTCGTGATCATCACTCGCGACGCGGGCGTTCAACTCCAGGACTGCATCGCTTCGGTCGGCTTCGCGGCCGAAACGCTGGTAGTTGATTCCGGCAGCCGCGATGATACCGTACAAATCGCCCGACGCTGCGGCGCTCGTGTGATCGAGCATGAATGGCTAGGCTTCGGCGCTCAAAAGAATTTCGCCGTCGCCCAAGCCACGAACGAATGGGTATTGTGCCTGGACGCCGACGAGCGCCTGACGCCCGAGCTTGGCCGTTCGATATGCGCCGCGCTGACGCAACCGCGATTCGCGGCGTACACGATGCGTCGGCGTAATCGCTTCCTCGGAAAATGGCTCGCACATGGCGAAGGCTATCCCGACTGGAACCTGCGCCTTTTCGACCGACGAGGTGCCCGATGGAGCGAAGACGCGGTGCACGAGCACGTGGTTTCGTCTGCGCCGGTCGGGCGGCTCGACGGCGATCTTCTGCACGCGTCGGCCGAGTCGTTTGACGACTATCTCGACAAGCAGAACCGATACACGACATTGCAGGCCGCAGCGCTATTCGCTCGCGGCGAGCGCTCTTCGGCAGGACGGATGATCGCTTCGCCCCTGTTCAGGTTCATGCGTTTCTACTTCCTGCGCGCGGGTTTTCTCGACGGCGTTCCGGGGCTCGTGCACATCGGAATCGGTTGTTTCAACAGCTTTTGCAAATACGCGAAGCTCCGCGCGCTTGAGCAATCGGAGCATGCACGGTGAGGGTGCTGGTGACGGGCGCCGCAGGATTTATCGGCATGCACGTCGCGGAGCGCATGCGCCGGGAAGGCGCTGACGTCGTCGGCGTCGACAGCTTAGATCCGTACTACGACGTCGACCTCAAGCGAGCGCGGGCAAGACGGCTTGAACAAGCCGGGATCCGATGCGCAACGCTCGATCTTGCCGACGCCGGCGCGGTGGCTGCGCTGTTTGGCGACGGTCGCTACACCCATGTCGTGCATCTCGCGGCACAACCGGGCGTGCGCTATTCCGTCGTCAACCCCGGAGCGTATATCAGAAACAATGTCGACGCCTTCGGCACCGTGCTCGAGGGATGTCGCCGCTCGGCGGTTGCTCATCTCGTCTATGCGTCGAGCTCCAGCGTCTATGGTGCGAACCACAAGCTGCCATTCTCCGAGGATCAGGATGTCGATCATCCGGTGAGCCTGTATGCGGCAACCAAAAAAGCCAACGAGCTCATGGCGCACAGCTACAGTCATCTCTACCGGTTGCCCACGACGGGATTGCGCTTTTTCACCGTGTACGGTCCCTGGGGCCGCCCCGACATGGCGCCGATGATTTTCACGCGAGCGATTCTCGATGGGGAGCCGATTCAGGTTTTCAACCAGGGAAGGATGCGGCGGGATTTCACGTACATCGACGACATCGTCGAAGGCGTCGCTCGGGTCGTGTCGTCTCCTCCGAGCTCCACGGAGGCCGCGAGCGCGCCATACGCGATCTACAACATCGGCAACCACACCGCGGTCGAGCTCGAAACCTTCATCGCGGAGCTTGAGCGTCTCCTGCACAAGCGCGCGATCAGGGCGTACGCGCCGCTCCAACCCGGCGACGTGACCGAGACATTCGCTTCGATCGATCGAATCGCGGCGGCGACGGGATTCGCTCCCAGGACTACGCTTGCCGAAGGCCTCGCGCGCTTCGTCGCCTGGTATCGCGAATACTATGCCGCTGGAGCCGCGCGAGGCGCGTGATAAAATCCGCGCCCTCCGGCTTGTGACCGGTTTTCCAGTCCAACCAAGCCGTGCATGATGGAGCCTGAATGATTCTCGTGACCGGCGGAGCCGGATTTATCGGCGCAAATTTCGTCCTCGACTGGCGTGAGCGCTGCGACGAGCCTGTCGTCAACCTCGACAAGCTCACGTATGCGGGTAATCTGGGGAATCTCGCGGCGCTCAAGGGCGATGCGAAGCACGTTTTCGTGCATGGCGACATCGGCGACCGCGCGTTGGTGGAAAGCCTTTTGGCGACGCATCGGCCGCGCGCAATCATCAACTTCGCCGCGGAAAGTCACGTCGACCGATCGATCCATGGACCCGCGGCGTTTATCGAGACCAACGTCGTCGGCACTTTTTCGCTTCTGGAGGCGGCTCGCGCGTATTGGGCGGCGCTGCCCGAAGTCGAGCGCGCGCGATTTCGTTTCGTACAGATCTCCACCGATGAAGTCTACGGCTCGCTCGCGCCGGGCGCGCCTTCCTTTGCCGAAACGTGCGCGTACGAACCGAACAGCCCTTATTCCGCCTCGAAGGCATCGTCCGATCACCTCGTACGCGCCTACCATCACACCTACGGACTGCCCACGCTGACGACCAATTGCTCGAACAACTACGGCCCGCGGCAGTTTCCCGAGAAGCTGATCCCGCTGATGCTGCACTGCGCGCTTGCCGGCAAGCCGCTGCCGGTCTACGGCGACGGGCTGCACGTGCGCGACTGGCTTTATGTTGGGGATCATTGCGCCGCGATTTGCGCGGTAATCGAGCGCGGCCGCCCGGGCGAGACCTACAACGTAGGAGGTAATGCCGAAATGGCCAATCTCGATGTCGTGCGGACGCTCTGCCGCATCCTCGCCGCTCACAAGCCCGGATGCAACGCAGAGGAACGGATAACGTTCGTGAAGGACAGACTAGGGCACGATCGTCGTTATGCGATCGACGCGTCCAAGATTCGGCGGGAACTGGGGTGGTCGCCTCGCGAGACTTTCGAGTCGGGGATCTCGCGCACCGTACGCTGGTATCTCGACAACGAGGCGTGGCTTGCCGCGGTCGCGAGCAAGGAATACCAAAAATGGATTTCGCTCAACTACGCGGCGCAAGCTGCATGAATCCCGCGGCGCGTCCCGCTGGCGTGGAGATCGGTATTGCCAGCGTGCGTGCCGCGGGCAACGGATCGTGAGCATGCGCAAAGGGCTCATTCTCGCCGGCGGATCGGGCACGCGCCTGTATCCGGTAACGCAAGTGCTGTCGAAACAGCTTCTTCCGGTGTACGACAAGCCCATGATCTATTATCCGCTGTCGACGCTGATGCTCGGCGGCATGCGCGACATCCTCCTCATCTCGACACCGCAGGATACGCCGCGTTTCGCGCAGCTTCTCGGCGATGGCGCGCAGTGGGGGATCAATATTTCCTATGCGGTGCAGGAATCGCCCGACGGCCTCGCTCAGGCATTTGTCATCGGGCGCAGGTTCGTCGGTGATTCGGCGTCGGCGCTCGTGCTTGGCGACAACATCTTCTACGGACACGATTTCCAGCCGATGCTGCAGCGGGCGAATGCCCGGACGGTGGGGGCGACGGTGTTCGCTTACCCGGTTGCCGATCCGGAGCGTTACGGGGTCGCCGAGTTCGACCGGCAGGGCCGTGTGCTGAGCCTCGACGAAAAGCCGGAGCATCCCAAATCGCGTTATGCGGTAACAGGACTGTATTTCTACGACAACGCCGTGCTCGATATTGCCTCTTCACTCAAGCCTTCGCGGCGCGGTGAATTCGAGATCACCGACGTCAACAAGGCGTATCTCACCCGTGGCGAGCTCCAGGTGGAGGTCATGGGCCGAGGCATGGCATGGCTCGACACCGGAACGCACGAATCGCTGCTGGAAGCATCGCAGTACATCGCTACCATCGAGCGCCGCCAGGGCCTCAAGATCGCCTGCCCCGAGGAGATCGCGTACCGGCTGGGATACATCGACGGAGCGGCTCTGACCAAAATCGGCGAGTCGATGTCGAAGAACGGTTACGGCCGTTACCTGCTGGGTCTCTTGCGCGAACCGGTCGTTCGATAGGCCTTTCTCCTTGATAAGGCTCACGCCGACCGAGATACCGGACGTGCTGTTGGTCGAGCCGCGTGTCTTCGGCGACGAGCGGGGTTTTTTTTACGAAAGCTACAATCGCCGAGAGCTTGCCTCGGCGGGGCTGGATGCGGAATTCGTGCAGGACAATCACTCGCGGTCCGCGCGCGGTGTGCTGCGCGGCCTTCACTACCAGATCGAGCACCCGCAGGGCAAGCTTGTCCGCGTCACCGCGGGCGAAGTGTTCGACGTTGTGGTCGACATGCGCAAAAGCTCGCCGGGTTTCGGCAAGTGGGTGGGCGTGAAGCTCTCGGAAGACAACAAGCAGTCGTTGTGGATCCCGTCGGGATTCGCTCACGGATTCCTCGTCGTATCCGACTTCGCGGATTTCCTCTACAAGACCACCGACTACTGGTATCCCGAATTCGAGCGCACGCTCTTGTGGAGCGACCCGGCGCTGGCGATATGTTGGCCGATCGACGGCACGCCGACGCTCGCCGCAAAGGACGCTGTCGGGCAGCCACTCGCGCTCGCCGATGTCTATCCGTGAGCCGGCCGAGATTACTGCTGATCGGCGCGACAGGGCAGATCGGCTTCGAGCTCGCCAAGATTCTTCCGGCGCACGGCGAGGTCAGCGCGCTGGATCGCGCGAGCCTCGACCTTGCGGATCCCGACGCGATCGTCGAAACCGTCCGGCGGCTGCGTCCGAACATCATCGTCAACGCGGCGGCATATACCGCGGTCGATCGCGCCGAGACCGATGCCGATCGCGCTTATGCGATCAATGCGCGTGCGCCTGCGGTTCTCGCTGAAGAAGCCAAGCGGATCGGTGCGGTGATGATTCACTATTCGACCGACTACGTATTCGACGGCTCGAGTGCAACGCCATACCGCGAGGACGCGCCGGCGCAGCCGCTGAACGTGTACGGGCGCAGCAAACTGGAGGGAGAGCGCGCGATCGCTGCCGTCGGCGGGGCGAATCTCATATTGCGAACCAGCTGGGTGTACGGCTTGCGCGGACAGAATTTCTTGCTGACCATGCGCCGTCTGGCGCGCGAGCGCGATGAGATCCGCATCGTCGCCGACCAGCTCGGCGTACCAAACTGGAGCCGCGAGCTCGCGCGCATCACGGCACGACTCGTCGGCTTCGAATCCTCCGCGCTTGCGGAGCGAGCCGGTCTCTATCATTTGAGTGCGCGGGGATCGGCGAGCTGGTTCGAGTTCGCCCAGGCGATCATCGGCAACGTTGCCAGACCGACGTTGTTGCCGATCACGACTGCCGAATACCCGATGCCCGCGCGCAGACCCGCGTATGGCGTGCTCGCTCCCGACAAGTTCGAATCGACATTCGGATTCGTGCTGCCCGACTGGCGCCGTTTGCTGCGCGAGTGTCTGGAGGAATCGGCCTGAAGCGTCGTCAGCTGACGACAGTCCAATGATTTCGAGTCAACGCGGGAACAACTCGCGCGATACTATGGTCGCATGCGGTCGCGAACTCACGACGACTAGGCACCAGGGGAGGATCGATGCACCATCGATGGATGTCATGTTTGCCGCTTGCTTTTCTGGCGGCAAGCGTCGCCGCACAGATCGTTGCCGTCCCCCCGGCGGTCAATCGGTCGAGCGCTTTCCTCAAGACTGAGATCAAACCGAGTAGTTTGTTGACGGCGGGTGGCACGGCCTACGCCATAATGCTGGCTCCTCCCGCTGCAGTTGAATCACGCCTGAAGCGGGCGACTACTGCGAGCGTCTCGCAATCGAAGTCCCGGATGGCTCAGAGCGGCAAGGGCGTTCCGTTAAGAATCGGATTTCCGCGTAACCTCCCCGACGGGGAGCGTCCCCTCTATTTGAGCGCGATGCCCTGGCAACGGCTCGCTGACGGGGGACGTGCTGTCCGCATCGACGTCACATCGCCTGGCGCCGCGGCGATCCGACTCGCGCTGGAAGCCACGGTCACCGATCCCGATGTCAGCTTCCGCTTTGCCGAATCCGCGGGCTTGCGGCAGGTCTATGGGCCATACCCTGCCAACCAGACCGCGGCATCGAAGACGTACTGGTCTCCGGTGCTCGAAGGCGATACCGCGACCGTGGAGATCTACCTTCCCGCCGATGTGGATCCGGCAAGCGTTCGGCTGGCGATCCCGCAGATATCGCATCTGGTTCGCGCGGGCGCGAATCTGCTCAAGGCAGGTGAGCCGACAGACGATATCGGAGACGCGGACAGCTGCGAGGTCGACCTCGTGTGCGCCCCCACGCCGGCGAATTTGAATCAGTCCAAGGCCGTCGCGAAAATGGTTTTTACCAAGGCAGGCCACACTTTCGTGTGCACCGGAACATTGCTCAACGATTCCATCGCCTCCAACACGCCGTATTTTTTCACCGCCGCGCATTGCATGAATTCGCAGGAAGCCGCGAGCAATCTGTTCACCTACTGGTTCTTCGACGCCGTGTCCTGCGCGAACCCGCCTAATCTGACCGTGCCTCCCTACAAGACGCTCGCAAGCGGGGCAATGCTGTTGGGACGAAGCGTCGACTACGATTGGGCGCTGGTCCGGCTCAACGCCGCACCCCCGGCGGGAACGATATTTTCGGCATGGCGCGCGGAGCCGATCGCACCTTCGAGTTCCGTGGCAATCGTCCAGCATCCCGAAGGTGATCTGAAAAAGTTGAGCCTGGGTATTTTCAAGGGCGACTACAACTTCGATGAAGGCACCGTGTTTTCCGAGGTGCGCTATACCCAGGGCGCCACCGAAGCGGGAAGCAGCGGATCGGGCCTGCTCACCCTTGCGCCGTCCGGCGGGTTCTACGAGTTGCGCGGTGGACTCTATGCAGGCACCTCGGCCTGCTTCGCGCCGGGCGAGACCGACGTGTATTCGAGGCTAGATATCGCACTGCCGCTGGTGACGCAGTATCTGTCGCCGGATGCGCCCAATCCATCGAAGAAAACGGTCGTGGTCGAGTATTACGCCGCCATTCTGAACGACTATTTCATCACCGCGGACAAACCCGAGATCAACGGCCTGGACAACGGCGCGCATCCGGGATGGGTGCGCACGGGGCTGACTTTCCTGGCGTACTCCGATCTTGCGGTCGCGCCCCCCGACGCAAGCCCAGTTTGCCGCTTTTATCTGGTGCCGCAGTACGGCGATTCGCACTTCTATTCTGCGGATCCTGCGGAATGCGCTGCCACTGCGGTCAAATTTGCCGGCCAGTGGATCGAGGAGAGCCCGGCCTTGTTTTATATCCAGCTGCCCGACAGGGCCACCGGCGCATGCCCTGCGAACACGCGTCCGATCTACCGCTTTCTGAACAGGCTGAATCAGATCCACCATCGCTACACTGCAGAAGTCG
>VBCZ01000038.1:0-12496 GCA_005889025.1 Betaproteobacteria bacterium | reverse complement strand
ATTTCGTGGTGCAAGTGGTTGTCACCCACTTGCACTAGGCTCAGTAACGCGTCAAAACGACATCGCGCAATTGAGCGCCGAATCGCAGGCGAGCTCGTGGCCGAAACCAGCGGTCCCGATGCCATTCATACCGAACGTCGCGCCGTCGAGCGCTCGGTCGTGCCGGTAGCTCGCCAAGGTGGCCAACGGCTCGATACCCACCGTCGCCGTGGATTGATCGGTGGTGGTGATCCGGCAGCGCGTGCACGCCTTGACCAGCTTCAATTTCACCGGGCCACATTCGATCTCCGCGATATAGTCTTCGTCGTAAGCCTCCACGCCTGCCAGCACGATATTGGGACGGAAACGGTCGATGGGCAGCGGTTCGGCCAGGCGGCGATTGAGATCGTCGAGTGAGGCGCCGGAAAGGATCAGCAACGGATACCCGTCCGCGAATCCGGTATGCGCGCCGCTCGTACCGACATACTCCGGATTGCAATAGCGCCGCGTTTGCCCATCGAACCGCACCAGTCTCACCGCAACGTCGAGATACGACGATAGCCACGCAGCCGGCTCGTCGCCTTGATCGCGCACCGCCAAGGTATCGCGCCACACCGTCGCGCGAGCGACCGCGCCTCGAAGGTCGAGAGCAATCTCCAGTTGCGGCATGCCCGGCGCGCGCATCAAGAGAGAGCGTCCGGTGACGGCGGGTTCGATCAGGGCAAGCCGAGGCAGCTCGCGCTGCGTGACAAACCGCCCCGTGGTATCGACGATCATCCATTCTCGATCGTGCTGCAGACCGCGCTCGGTGACCGCCGATGACTCGACCGCGTTTCCGCGACAGCTCTTGACCGGGTAGACGATCAGCGAAGCGATAGACGGCGTCATGGCGAGCGCCGACCAGCCAACAAAAAGGGCGGCAGTGACGCCGCCCGCGGTTGCGATCCGGCGAGAAAGTCAGCGCAGGCCAGACACATACTGAGCAACCGCCTGCATTTCGCGCTCGCTCATTTTCGCTGCGATTTGCGCCATGACCTTTCCGTTCGCATCCTTGTCCTCCTTGTCCATCCCTCGTTCGCCGGCCTTGAAAGCCTTCAACTGAGCGTAAACATACTCCGCGTACTGTCCGCCGATGCGGGGGTATCTGGGCGGAATGCCGACGCCGCCGGGCAAATGACACGCCGCGCACGCTGGCACGCCGGTGCTCAAGTTGCCGCCGCGGTAAATCTTTTGTCCGCTGAGCGCAAGCGCGGGATCCTTGGCCACCTGCCCCTTCGGTTTTTGCTGCGAGAAAAAGATGCCGAGAGCGCGCATGTCCTCCGAAGACAACGTTGCCGCGATGCCCGCCATGACCGGGTTGTTGCGAACCCCGCCCTTAAAGTTCATCAACTGCCCGGTGATATACTCGGCAGGCTGTCCGGCAATGCTGGGATTCGCGGGGCTCGCGCTATTGCCGTCGGCACCGTGGCACGCGGAACATAGCTGAGCCACGGTCTGCGACGCCTTGGCGACGTTCGGTTTGCCGTCGATGTTTTCGGACGCACCCGCGGAAAAGGAGGCGATCGCGAGAATCGCCGCCGACCTCAGCACGAATTTCATTCTTCCAGGCTCCCGATTTCCGCAAGTCCTGGGTGTCAGCGGAGTGCGACGCCGCCTTGCCGATGCACCCACGACCAGACAAACGTCCTATTCTACCGAAATCGTCGCGGCCGGCGGAAGTCGATGAGCGAGCGCATGCGCATCCGCTCCATCATGCGGAGTTTCTGACGACTGCGGCAGACTGGCAGCAGCTTCCTTCCGACGGTGCGCCTGAGATCGCGTTTGCCGGTCGCTCGAATGCAGGAAAATCCTCGGCGCTCAACGCGCTCGCTCAGCACACACGCCTGGCCTTCGTCAGCAAGACGCCCGGGCGCACGCAGAATATCAACTTCTTTCGCCTGCGCTGCGGCGCGCTGCTCGCGGATTTGCCGGGCTATGGTTATGCCGCGGTGCCGGCGGCAGTGCGGCGGCACTGGCAGCAATTCCTGCCCCGGTACCTGTCGGAGCGGGAAGCCTTGGCGGGATTGGTGATGGTGATGGATGCGCGGCACGCGCTCACCGAGCTGGATCGCCGCATGCTCGAATGGTTCCTGCCGACCGGGCGGCCGGTACACATACTGCTTGCCAAAGCCGACAAGCTTTCCCATGGCGAACAGGGGCGCACGCTGGAGTACGCGCGCGGCGTGCTGGCTGCGGATTACGCCATTTACGCGGCGCAAACCAGCGCGCAGCTTTTCTCGGCCAGGCGCCGCCTCGGCCTTGCGGAGGCCGAGGCGGTGATCCAGGGATGGCTGACAGGCGCGTGAAGTCGCTTAAAAAACCGCGAACCTCCGCCGCCCATGCAGCGCTGCATAAAGAAAGGCCCCGGCATCAAGGGGAGTGACACGGGGCCTAAGAACGCCCTGCGATCGGTGGATAAACACAACCGTAGGGCACCCGCTCAGGGAGGAAAGCGGGAGACGTTTCTAGCGTCTGGCGATATGACCCGCGAGTCGTCGACGAAGTTCCAATCTTTTTCAATTTCCATCTGGCCGCGTGCTGCGATTGCCCGCGCGTGCCGTGCCGGGCTACGATGTGGCCCATAGTCGATGAACAGGGGTGGTATGCGCTTTGCCGGAAAGTTCCCGGAGCGGCGGCACCGACGCATGCGGCGCGATGACTTTTCGCGCCGATTGATGCGCGAACATAGACTCGCCGCCGACGATTTTATCTATCCCGTGTTCGTACTCGACGGCAAGGGCCGTTCGGAGCCCGTGGCTTCGCTGCCCGGCGTTTCGCGCAAGAGCGTCGACTTGATCGTTCGCGACGCCGGCCGTTGCGTAGAACTTGGCGTTCCGGCATTGGCGCTTTTCCCCGTGATCGGCGCCGAGAGCAAGACGCTCGACGCTGCAGCGGCGTGGGACGCGCAGGGTCTGGTGCCACGGGCGGTGCGCGCTCTGAAAAGCGCTTTTCCGTCGTTGGGCATCGTTACCGATATCGCGCTCGATCCATATACCACACATGGCCAGGACGGCCTGCTCGATGACAGCGGATACGTCGCCAACGATGCAACCGTCGCCGCGCTGACCCGCCAGGCGCTTTGTCACGCCGAGGCAGGCGCGGACATGGTCGCACCTTCCGACATGATGGACGGCCGCATCGGCGCTCTGCGAGCCGCGCTCGCCGCGGCAGGCTATGACAAGCCTCGCATCCTGGCCTACTCGGCGAAATATGCGTCGAGCTTTTACGGGCCTTTCCGTGAGGCGGTGGGCTCCGCCGCGAACCTCGCCGGTGGCGACAAGCGCACCTATCAGATGGATCCTGCCAACAGCGACGAAGCGATGTGGGAGGTCTACCTCGATCTGCAGGAAGGCGCGGACATGGTCATGGTGAAGCCGGGATTGCCGTACCTGGACATCGTTTACCGCGTCAAGGAAACGTTTGGAGTTCCTGTTGCGGTGTACCAGGTCAGCGGCGAGTACGCGATGCTCAAGGCCGCCGCGGAGCGGGGCTGGCTGGACGAGCGCGCCTGCGTTCTAGAAGCACTGCTTGCGTTCGAGCGCGCGGGGGCAGATGCCATCCTGACTTACTTTGCGTTGCAGGCGGCCGAATGGCTGAGGGACAGCTAATCCGACGCAGCGGTTCCGGCGGACATTTCTCCCAGCAACAGCACTCTGAGTTCCGCAAGGGTCAACCGCGCGTCTTCGTCGCGCCGCGACCGGTTCCTGCGCTGCGTCGGTGTGATCACGATCAGCCGCACCGGGGCGTTGCCCTGGATCTGGAGCTCGGCCTGCGAAGAAGACGAATTCCGGCCGGACAGCGCGCCGTATTCCACTCCCGCATTGATCAGCGCGAGCTCCACTGCCTTGGGATCTTCCGCCTCGATCTCGACCCGCACGTCGCTGTGAGGCGTCGCCCAACCCGCCGCAACCCCTCCGACCAGGACGGGATTCCACATCGAAAGGCGTTCCATCCACGGCAGCGCGGCTTGCCGCTGAACCCGCAAGCTTGCGGTGTGCTCGTCGCGCCGATAGAGACTGTTGTATTCGCGCAGAGCCTGCTCGATTTCATCGTTGCCGGGAAGGGCCTCGCGTTCGCCCAAGCCGAGCTCACGGCAAGCTTTGCGCTTCGCCGCGGACCAGTCGGTAAGCCCGTGTTCTGCGATCAGGCGCGCCGCAGTTTGCGCGATGCGGACTCGATTTCGCTGGGCGTGCAGGGCGTCGGTACGCGCCACGGCTAAAGAGACCTTATCCCTTCAAAAGAGCTGATTGCGAATTTCCCGCGGGGCCTGCGCGCCGGGCTGCCCCATGCCGTCGTCGCGCATGCGCGGGGTGAATTCAGCGTAAAAATATTCTGGGATTCCGCCGTCGCTCTCGCGCATGCCTGTTTCCGGATTGATTCTCGCGACCACGATACCCTCCGGTTGCTTGAGCGGAGTTTCCGGCACGCCTTTGAGCGCCTTGCTCATGAAAGCCATCCACATCGGGAGGGCGGCAAGCGCACCGGTCTCCACAGTACCCAGCGTCTTCGGTTGGTCATAGCCAATCCACGCTACACCGACCATCGATGCATTGAACCCGCAGAACCACGCATCGACATTGTCATTGGTGGTGCCGGTCTTGCCCGCCAGGTCCTGGCGCCCGAGCTGCATTGCCCTGGCGGCGGTGCCGCCGCGGACGACATCGCGCATCATCGTCGTCATAATGAAGGCGTTGCGCGGATCGATCACGCGATCGGCCGACTCGCCGGCTACCGCAGGCTCCGCCTTGGACAATACATTGCCACGGCTGTCGACCACGCGAAGTATCAGGTAGGGGTTGATGCGGTAGCCGCCGTTTGCGAATACCGAATACGCGCCGACCATTTGCAGCGGTGTCGCCGCGCCGGATCCCAGCGCCATCGGCAGGTACGCGGGGTGCAGCTTCGGATCGAAGCCGAAACGGGCGATATAGTCCTGCGCGTACTGCGGGCCGATGGCCTGCATGACCCGTACGGTCACCAGATTCTTCGACCGCATCAGCGCGCTGCGCAAACGCATCGGCCCTTCGTATTTTCCATCGTAGTTTTTAGGCTCCCAGGCTTCGCTGCCCGTTTGCGCGGCATCGAAATAGAGCGGAGCGTCATTGACGACCGTTGCGGGGCTGAAGCCCTTCTCCAGGGCAGCGGAGTAAATGAACGGCTTGAAGCTCGACCCCGGTTGGCGAAGCGCCTGCGTGACGTGATTGAACTTGCTGCGATCGAAGTCAAACCCGCCGACGAGGGAATAGATCATTCCGTCGCTCGGTCGCACCGACACGAATGCGGCTTCCACCAGAGGCATCTGGACGATCTGGTAGCGTCCCTTGTCGTCGTGTCCGACGCGGATCATCGCCCCGCGGCGAATGCGGATCGTCGACGGCACCTTGTCTCCGATGGCGCGAGCGGCGAACTTGAGCCCGTCGCCGACAATCGAGATTTCCTCGCCATCGCTCAAGACTGCCTTGACTTCTGCGGGAGAGGCTTCCAGCACGATGGCGGCAGCCACATTGTCGCTGTCGGTGGTGTCCTGGAAGGCCGTATCGAGCGCATCGTCGAGCTCGGCGGGATCGGAAGGAAGGCTCACGAACGCCTCCGGACCGCGGTACCCGTGCCGTTTGTCGTAGTCGAATACACCCCGTCGCACCGCAACGTACGCCGCTTCCTGGTCGGCCTTGCGTATGGTCGTGTAGACCGTCAAGCCACGCGTGTAACTCTCCTCCCCGTAGGCCTCGAACATCGCCTGCCGTACCATTTCCGCAACAAACTCGGCGTGGGCCGTGCTATCGCGCAGCGTCTGATGTACGACAAGCGGGGTGTCCTGGGCCTGTTTCAATTGCGCGTCGGAGATGAAGCGAAGCTCGTGCATGCGCCTGAGCACGTACAGTTGCCGGGTGCGCGCCCGCTTGGGATTGGCGACCGGGTTAAACGCCGATGGCGCCTTTGGCAGCCCCGCCAGCATCGCGGCCTCGGCTATATCGATTTGCGTTAAGGGCTTGCCATAATAGATTTGGGACGCTGCGGAGAATCCGTAGGCTCGTTGTCCTAAAAATATCTGATTGACATAAAGCTCGAGTATCTCGTCTTTCGACAGGCTATTTTCGATCTTATAAGCAAGCAGAACCTCGCGCATCTTGCGAGTAAGTGTTCGCTCACGAGTCAGGAAAAAGTTGCGGGCGACCTGCATAGTAATCGTACCGGCGCCCTGCTGGGCTCCGCTGGTGACGTTTGCAAGCGCCGCGCGCATCACCGAAAGGTAGTCGACCCCGCCGTGCTGGTAGAATCGCTCGTCCTCCGCGGCCAGTATGGCCTGGCGCATTAACTCGGGCACGTCCTTGATCTTTACGATCGCCCGTCGCTCCTCGCCGAACTCCCCTAGCAGATCGCCCTCCACCGAGACGACTCTGAGAGGGATTTTCGGCTGGTAGTCGGTCAGTGTTTCGAGCGACGGCAGCGTCGGATAAAGTACCGCAAAAACAAACGCGACCAGCAGACCCCCGACCAGGGCCAACCCGAACAGGACAGAGGCCAGATAGATAAGCCAGCGCTTTAGCATGAATGAATGAAAGTTACCGGCAGGGCATCGCGGGAGCCGCGATTATAAGCAGGTCGCGATCAAAATAAACTTGAAAAAAAGCATTTCACTTGGTTTATACTTGCTGATACTATTTAAAGTAGTTTATATGTAATCGGGCTAAACTTGCCATGCTGAAGGAAAAATTCGATTCGGCGTTTGCCTTTTTGCAAACGAAGTCGCCCCTGATAGGCGTCGATATCAGCTCGTCCGCGCTCAAGCTGGTCGAGCTCTCGGAGATGGGCAAGGGCGCATACCGGCTTGAACGCTACGCCATCGAGCCTCTCCCCAAGGATGTGGTCGCCGACGGCAATATCGCCAATCTCGACCAGGTGAGCGAAACGCTGAGACGGGCTCACAAGCGGCTCGGCTCGCGGAACCGGAACATCGCGATGGCGCTGCCTACGGCGATGGTGATCACCAAGAAGATCATCGTGCCTTCCGGTCAAACCGAAGAGGAGCTCGAGCTCCAAGTCGAGGCCGAGGCCAACCAGTACATCCCTTTTGCGCTTGACGAAGTCAACCTCGACTTCCAGATCCTCGGCGCGGCCCCCAACAATCCTGACGAGTTCGAAGTGCTCATCGCCGCATCGCGCAAGGAAAAGGTCGACGACCGAGTGGCAATTGCCGACGCCGCCGGCCTCAGGCCCCGTGTCATGGACGTCGAATCCTACGCCACGGAGGAGGCTTTCGTCATGATCTCGCCTTCGCTTCCGGCGAATGGCCGCGACCAGAACGTGGCTCTTGTGGATATCGGGGCGCATGTCATGCACTTTTATGTCTTGCGCAACAACCAGATCCTTTTCTCCCGAGATCAGGCCTTTGGCGGAAATCAGCTTACCCACGACATTCAGCGCGCCTTCAATCTATCACCCGAAGAGGCGGAATCGGCGAAGAAAAATGCCGGCCTGCCGGAGAATTATGACGCCGATGTGCTGCAGCCGTTCATGGAAACGGTGGCGCTCGAGGTGACCCGCGCGCTTCAGTTTTTCTTCACGTCCACCTCCTATAACCAGGTCGACCAGGTCGTCCTTGCCGGGGGCTGCGCACTCCTCCCCGGCCTCGACGAGCTGGTGGCCAAGCGCGCCGGGGTGAACACCATCGTCGGCAACCCGTTTGCAAGCATGACCGCGTCGGACCGGATACGGCCCCGCCAGCTTGCCGCCGATGCGCCTCTCCTGCTCATCGCATGCGGGCTGGCATTGAGAGGATTCGAATAGTCATGGTCCGTATCAACCTACTTCCGCACCGCGAGCAGAAACGCCAGGCACGGCAGCGCACGTTCGTTTCCGTGGCGATCGGACTCGCGGTGCTCGGGGTTGCCGTGGTCGGTCTGGTGCACATTATCATTGCCGCCCGGATCGACAATCAGAATAACCGCAACGCTCTTTTGACCACCGAGATTGCCAAGCTCGACGAGCAAATCAAGGAAATAGACAAGCTGCGCGAACAAACCCAGGCGCTGCTTGCGCGCAAGCAGATTGTCGAAACGCTGCAGGCGAATCGCACCGAGGCGGTCCACTTGCTCGACCAGCTCGTGCGGCAGCTGCCCGACGGGCTGTACTTAAGGTCCGTGAAGCAGGCCGGCGCCACGGTGACGCTCGTGGGTTACGCCCAATCGAACGCGCGAGTCTCGACGCTCATGCGCAACATTGAAAGCTCGCCATGGTTGACCGCCCCCGAGCTAGTGGAAATCAAATCGGTTCCGCTGGACAAGCAAAAGGTCAATGAATTTACCCTTAACCTGCGATTGAAGCAGCCTGCTGCCACGACGCCCCCGGGAGGGGCGCCGGCCGCGCGCGTACCTGGCGCGGCATCGCCCGCGCCGGCGGCAAAAGGGCCCAAAGCATGACGCTCGACGACATCCGCCGCCTCAACATACGTGAGGCGGGCAACTGGCCGCTGCTGCCCAAGATCATGATCCTGGGCCTCCTGTTTCTGCTCATCGTGCTCGCCGGCGGATTTTTCGACTGGCGCGACCAGTTCGAGGAGCTCGACAAGGCGCAGGACACGGAGACGAAGCTCAAAGAAGCGTATGCCTCGAAAAAGGCCAAGGCGGTCAATCTGGAGCTCTACGTTCAGCAGCTCAAGGAGATCGAGCAGTCTTTCGGCGCCCTGCTCAAGCAGTTGCCGAACAAGTCTGAAATGGACGCGCTGCTCACCGATATCAACCAGGCCGGCTTGGGACGAGGGCTGCAATTCGAGCTTTTCCGGCCGGCGACGACGGAGAAAATGGCGGAATTCTATGCCGAGCTGCCGATCAGCGTCAGAGTGACCGGCACCTACCACGATATGGGAGCGTTCGCGAGCGACGTGGCCCAGCTGCCTCGCATAGTGACGCTCAACGATGTCGGGATCGTCAACGACAAGGGGACTCTGACGATGGAAGCCACCGCCAAGACGTTTCGCTACCTCGACGAAGAAGAGGTCGCGAAGCAGCGGAAAGCCGCCAAAGAGGCGAAGGAAAAAGGCAAGAAATGATGCGCCGGCTCTCGCTTTACTTGGGCGTGGCAGTTCTTGTCGTCGCGTGCGGCGGCGAGAGCCACCAGGACCTTCGCGCATGGATGCAGGAGCAGGGCAAGGGCGTCAAGGGCAAGCTCGATCCCTTGCCGCAGGTGAAGCCGTACGAGCCCTTTGCCTATAACGCGTTCGATCTGCCTGACCCGTTCAAGCCGCGCAAGATCGAACCGATGAAGGGAGCAAGCAAGCTCGCTCCCGATCTCAGTCGGCGCAAGGAGCCGCTGGAGGCTTTCCCCCTCGAGTCACTGCAGATGGTCGGCACATTGCAGCGGGGCAAGACTACCTACGCGCTGGTACGCACGACCGAAAAGGACGTTTATCAGATCAAGGTCGGCAACTACATGGGGCAGAACTTCGGCGTGGTAGTCGATATCAACGACGGCGAAATTCGGCTTAAGGAACTGGTGCAGGACGGCGCCGGAGACTGGACGGAGCGATCGAGCACCATCCAGCTCGCGGAGACGGACCAAAGACAGGAGCGACGAAAATGAGCCCGTTGTTATCGACTCAAACTAAGAGGTCGCTGGCTCGCGCATGGGGAAGCGGTATCGCCCTCAGCGCAGCGTTGGCATTGCTCGTCGTCGGGCACGCGTTCGCCCAGACGCCGAACAGCATCGACTCGGTCACAGTATCCAAAGGCAGCTCCGGTCGAACCGTCGTCAAGTTCACCCTGAAGGCCCCGCTTGCCAATCCGCCGGCGGGATTCGCGATCAACAACCCGCCGCGCATCGCGCTCGACTTTCCGGACACCGGCAATGCCTTGGGACGCACGGCGCAGGAGGTCGGCGACCCCGCGCTGCGCAGCCTCAATGTCGTCCAGGCCGGCAATCGCACTCGTGTGGTTTTCAATCTGAACAAGCCGCAGTCCTTCGAGACGCAGCTCGAAGGCAATTCCGTGCTGGTCACGTTGACCGACCAGGCTGGAGTGACGGCGGAAACGCCCGCGGTCTCCCGGTTTGCCGAAGCGCGTCCGGGCGAGGCGACGCATTCGCTACGCGATGTCGATTTTCGCCGCGGCAAGAACGGTGAGGGCCGCATCATCGTCGACCTTTCCGACAATACGACCGGCATCGACATCCGGCAACAGGGCAAATCGCTGATCGTCGATTTCATCAGGACGAATCTGCCGCGCAATCTCGAGCGCAGGCTCGACGTCGGCGATTTCGCAACGCCGGTAGTCACGATCGACACCTTTTCGCAAGGCGGCAACGCGCGGATGGTCATCGAGCCCAAAGGGCTGTGGGAGCATTCGGCCTATCAGACGGACAATCGCTTCATCGTGGAGATCAAGCCGATCCAGGAGGATCCGAACAAGCTCACGCAGGGAACGCGCGCGGGTTACAAGGGCGAGAAGCTTTCACTCAACTTCCAGAACGTGGAAGTACGCGCAGTGCTGCAGGTCATCGCCGATTTCACGGGCCTCAACATCACAAGGGTCTCGACATGCGCAAGAACGGCAACGTCGTTCTGATCGCGCCGCGCGAGGAGCTTGCGGTCAAGGAAAAGCAGCAGCTCGAGGCCCAGCAGCAAATCAGCGATCTCGAGCCGTTGCAAACCGAGATGTTCCAGCTCAACTACCAGAAGGCCGAAGCGGTGCAGAAGCTCCTGTCGGACAAGGACGGCAAGTTTCTGTCCAAGCGAGGGAACGCCGTGGTCGACGCGCGCACCAACATTCTCTTCGTTCAGGATACCGGAGCGCGTCTCGAGGAGGTGCGGCGGCTGATCAGGCAGATCGACATCACGGTACGCCAGGTCGTCATCGAAAGCCGTATCGTCGTTGCCGATGACAAGTTCAGCCGCAATCTCGGGGTGCGCTTCGGCATGCAAACCGGATTCACCTTGAACAAGCGCTACGCGGGCGGGTTCGGCGGCTCGCTGGCCACGCAGCCGGTCGTCACCTGCACAGGCACGACCTGCACGCGCGCCACGCGGACTCAGACGCCGTACGAGCTCGCATCGGGGATCGCCAACGCGGGTTACTCCGACTCTCCGCAGCTCAACGTCAACTTGCCCGTGCCCAACCCGGCGGGTCAGGTTGCTCTTACGCTGATCAATCTCGGCAGCGGCAATCTGATCAACCTCGAGCTCTCCGCGCTCGAGGGAGACAGCCGCGGCAAGGTGGTGTCGAGCCCCCGTGTGGTGACGGCCGACAACCAGAAGGCAAGCATCGAGCAGGGAACCGAAATCCCCTATGTGACTCCGGGAAGCGCTAACAACCCGGCGACAGTCCAGTTCAAGAAAGCCGTGCTGAGACTCGATGTCACTCCGCAGATCACGCCGGACAACCGCATCATCATGACCGTCGAGATCCGCAAGGACTCGATTGGCCAGCAGGTCAATCTCGGCAACGGATTCACCGTTCCCGCGATCGATACCAAGAATGTGACGACTCAGATCGCCGTCAACAACGGCGACACGGCTGTCATCGGCGGAATCTATGAGGAAACCGTCAACAACGACGTCACCAAGATTCCTTGGCTTGGCGATGTTCCGTTGCTTGGATACCTGTTCAAGACCACCAACAAGTCGGTCGAGAAGACGGAGTTGCTGATTTTCCTCACGCCTCGCGTGGTCAAGGAGTCCGTTACCGCGGTCCGCTGAGGCATGCGAAGCCGCGGCGGACGCCGCGGCTTCTCTCGCGGGTGGCTCGCGCCTCGACCTTCTAGACGCTCGACGAAATATTAATCGTCGAGTTGTCGGCCTCAAGCGTCCTCGGCCTCCTAGGTAGACGATCGCAATAGACACGCCGCGTGTCGGCCTCGTTGCGTCTCGGCCTCCTCTACGGTCAATGAAACATTAACTGCTGAGTCGTCGGCCTCATGCGTCGACTCGCAATTCCCGGCCGATCCCGCTTCGCGGGTCCCTCGGCCGGTGGCTCGCGCCTCGGCCTCCTTTTAAGTTCGACGGTGCACCACCATCGAGTCGTCGGCCTCATGCGTCGACTCGCAATTCCCCGTCGATCCCCGCTTGCTGCGCTCGCGGGGCCCCTCGCCGGGTGGCTCGCGCCGCTACTCGCAATTCCCGGCCGATCCCGCTTCGCGGGTCCCTCGGCCGGTGGCTCGCGCCGCTACTCGTAATTCCCCGTCGATCCCCACGCTTCGCGTGGGGCCCGCGCCGGGTGGCTCGCGCCGCATCCCCTGTTCCACTAGAATGCCCCGATGCATCTGCATCGGGGCAATTTGTTTCTGGTAGGCATGCCGGGAAGCGGCAAGTCCACGCTCGGGCGGCTGCTGGCGAGACGCCTCGACAAACCCTTCTTTGACGCCGACGTCGAGCTCGAAAGGCGGCTTGGCGTCACGATTGCCGTCATCTTCGACCTCGAAGGCGAAGCGGGTTTTCGGGAGCGTGAGCAGGTGATTCTGACCGAGTTCGTCGTGCATACGCACACGG
>VBCZ01000311.1 GCA_005889025.1 Betaproteobacteria bacterium | reverse complement strand
AGATGTAGCTCTCGAACCAAACCTCGCGCTGTGCCGAATCGATCGCTCGCTCCAGCGCCGGAAAATATTCTGCGCCGTTGCGCAGCAAGGTGAGGCGATTGCCCGGCGTGAAGCGGTTCACGACGTCATGGAAATTGAGCTAACGCTTGCCCGCGCGGGAGCGCTCGAGCTCGAACGTCGCCGCCAGCGCGGCGTGATCGGAGAGCCGCGCCAGCGGATACGCATAATGAACGTCGATGTCGACTACTTGCAGGCCGCGGGCGTAGATGCGGTCGAGGCGAAACACCGGCAACACCGCGGGAAACGTGCGCGCCGGCCGCCCGCGCGCTGCCGAGAAGACCTCGAACAGACCAAGCTCCGATTGCAGAGAGCGATCGGCTTTGCGCCGCCAGTCGTTGAAGTCTCCGGCGATGACCAGCGGCGCATCCTCGGGAACAACACTTCGGATGCGCTCGACCAGCGCGTTGATCTGCCAGCGCCGGCCGCGCTCGAATAAGCCCAGGTGGACGTTCATGCAATGCAGCGGCGGCAGGCCTCGCTTGAGCTGCATCACGCAGTGCAGCAACCCACGGCTTTCGAACGCGTGCGCGGATATGTCCTGGTTGTTCTGCGCGATGATGGGAAAGCGGGAGAGGAGCGCGTTGCCGTGATGGCCGTGGCGCGTTGTCGCATTCCTGCCGTACGCGACTTCGTGCCAGACCTTGTCGGCGATGAATTCGTGTTGCGGCTTGAGCGGCCAATCGCGGTAGCGGCCCTCATGGCGGCGATGGACCCCCTGCACCTCCTGGAGAAAAAGAATGTCGGCGGAGAGCCCGTGCAGCCGGTCGCGAAGCTCGTGGATCACCATCCGCCGGGTGAGATGGGAGAAGCCCTTGTGGATGTTGTAGGTGGCGACGGTAAAGCGCATGGCGACGCGGCGGTGGGTCAATGCACCCATAGTAGCGGCATTTTCATTTCGACGGCGGACGCCGGCTGCGACATCGGCTCCAGTCACCATGCGTCGGGAGTGCGCTCCTCAACGCGCTGACGACGAAGGAGTCCATAGACTGCGCCCGGTGCATTTCCTTGTCCTCGCGCCCCGCATGGGATGTCACCGGGCCGTGTGAACGATAGGTCACGGGCGCGCATGGCGTGTAATGTAGCGGCTGGCCGCACGACCCAAGGGCCAGATGGGCGCAAAGGACCACCCCTGCACAAGTCGCAGGGATCCCGTTGCTCGTCTTTTTGCAAAAACTTTCAATCCCATAGGAGCCGTCATGAAGCAACAAACCACGATCCAAGCCGCAGTTGCGGGTCTGCTCGCGCTCGGGCTGGCCGCGTCGGTCTCGGCCGCGCCGGTCGCGCCCGACGCCAGCAAGGACAAGTGCTTCGGCATCGCCAAGGCGGGCCAGAATGACTGTGCCGCCGGCAAGCACGCTTGTGCAGGGCAGAGCACCGTCGACAACGATCCAATCTCCTGGAAGTATGTCGCCAGGGGAACGTGCGAAAAAATCGGTGGCAAGATGGAGCCGCCGAAGTCGTAATTTCGCTCTGCCGGAAGCGGCATAGGCCGCTTCCGGCACTTCTTCGAACGCAAGCTCATGCCCGCCCCGTCCATCCTGCCAGCGACCGCCGGCATCGGTTTGCGCTCTCCTCACGTTGCCCGCATGAGGTCGGAACGTCCACGCGTGGGCTGGCTCGAAGTTCACAGCGAAAATTATTTTGTCGACGGAGGACCCTCGCTCGCCGCGCTCGACGCGCTTCGCGCCGACTATCCCGTGTCGCTGCACGGCGTCGGCATGTCGCTGGGTTCGGCGGATCCGCTCGATGCGGGCCACATTGCGCGGCTTAAACGCCTGATCCTGCCGCTGCCATTCAGCGAAGAAGCGTTGGGACTGGTATGCGAGAGGGTGGACGCGGTGCAATCGGCGCTGAACCGACCGCTGCTGGTCGAAAACATCTCCGCCTACATTCGATTCGCCGACGACGTCATGAGCGAATGGGAATTCGTCGCGGCGGTGGCGCGGCGCACGGGCTGCAAGCTGCTGCTCGATGTCAGCAACATCCATGTCAATGCGGTCAATCACGGCTTCGACGCGCATGCCTACCTCGAGGCGATGCCGGGCGACGCGGTCGCGGAAATCCATCTCGGCGGATTCGACGCGAGCGGGCCGTGCCTGATCGACACGCACGGCGCGCGCGTCGCGCCCCCGGTTTGGGACCTGTATCGCGCGGCGATCAAGCGCCTCGGGCCGAAGCCGACGCTCATCGAATGGGATACCGACATTCCCGCGCTGGAAGTGCTGCTCGACGAAGCGGCGCAGGCGCAAGCAATTCTCGAGGCCCGCGATGCCGTCGCTACATGAATTGCAGCGGCAGTTCTCCGCCGCCACAATCTTCCAGGATCCCGCGGCGGCGGCATCGCTTGGCGTCGTCGCCGGCTCGCTGAGCCCCGCCGCACGGCTGGGGGTCTATCGCAACAATATCCTGGGCCATTAGCGCAAAGTGCTTGCGGCGACGTATCCGGTGGTCAAGCGGCTCGTCGGTATTGCGTTTTTCGATGCGGCATCCGATCAATTCGTGCGCGCCTATCCTTCCCGGCGCGGCGATGTGAATCGTTACGGCGCCGAGTTCGCCGATTTTCTACTGTCTTACCCCCCGGCGAGGGAGCTTTGCCGCTGGACTTCGGCGCGCTCGCCGCGGTCGACCCCCAGAGGCTGCCCGAGTTGCGCTTGGGGCTGCATCCTTCGGCGCGGCTGGCCGCGTCGCCGTTTCCCATCCTGCGCATCTGGCAGACGAACCAGCCTGGGTACGAGGGGGACGATCGCGTCGATCTCGGCAAAGGCGGCGACACCTTGCTCGTTCTCCGTGCGCTCCAAGGCATCGTTGTGGAGCGGATCGGCGCCGCGGTGCATGCGTTTCTCGCCGCACTCGCGGCCAACGAAAGCCTTGCCCAGGCCGCCGCCTATGCTGCCAAGGTCGACGGCGCCTTCGATCTTGCCGCGGTCCTGCGCGAACATGTCGTCAATCATACGATCGTCGCGTTTCGTGCGCCGCCGATCTCCGACAAAGAGAGCCGTTCATGAGCGACATCGCTTCCCCTTCGCTGCCCGGCCGCGGAGCGCGAATCTACTACGAAGCGACCCGCCTTCTCGACAAGCTGCAACCGGTGCTGCTGCTGGGGTTCAGGCTATACGTCGCGCGCGTGTTCCTGATGTCGGGACTGACCAAGATTCACGACTGGAGCATTACGCTGGCGCTGTTCACCGACGAGTATCACGTCCCGTGGCTGCCGCCCTCGATTGCGGCGTTCATGGGCACCGCGACCGAGCTCACGATGCCGATGCTGCTCGCACTCGGGCTTGCGACGCGGTTCGGGGCATTTGTTCTGTTCTTTTTCAACATCATCGCGGTCGTGTCGTACGCGGCGCTGCCCGATATCGCCGTCAAGGATCATATCCTCTGGGGCACGATGATCCTGGTGATCCTCCTTTGCGGGCCCGGCCGGATCTCGCTCGATTATTGGCTGGAGCGGCGTTTGGGGTGCGCCGCGATTGCTTGACCCGAAACGAGCATTAAGCGCGGTAGCGCCGCATCACCTCGCGCAGAAATCCCATCTGACGCTCCACGCGCTGGCAGACCACGCACCAGCGTATGTGCAGCCGCAGGCGTATCCATTCACATGGCGACAGCCGCCGCTCCTGCGCCTGCGAGATCAGCCGGCTCGCCTCCTTGCAGTTGGTGAGCCGACCGAGATGCGCTGGCTTGAACACGGATTGAGCGGGCGGCGAATGCAGCGGAATTAAAGTCCGTCCCAGTCAGCGCATCATAGAGGGCTTGTGCCACTTTGCAAACGCGCAGCGAGAGTAGTACCGACGGATCGAGCTACGACGTCGTTTCGATGCGGTCATCTCCCCCGCGAGCGTCCTCAACAAAATGTCCCGTAGCAGTCATAAGCGCATTGGTCGCGAGCGCTTCCGGATTGCTTACGCCGCAGGCCGGATCTTTCTTGTGTAAGTTCCAATCGTACACGCTGACTAACCAGGCAACGGGGAGGCATGCCGTAAGGGATAAACCGGCGCGGTCGATCGCGACGAGCGCCCAAGTCTATAGCGTGTGCCCCGACCTATTTCCACTCTTTCCACTCAAGGGGAACGAACATGCTCAAGGGAAAGACCGCCCTGGTCACAGGATCGACCAGCGGTATCGGGCTCGGCATCGCCAAGGTGCTTGCGGCACAGGGCGCGAATGTCATACTTAATGGCTTCGGGGACGCCAAGGAGATCGAAACGATCCGGCGGGCGATCGCGGCCGACAGCGGCGTGCAAGTTCGCTTCGACGGCGCCGATCTCTCGGCCCAGGACCGGATCGAGGCGATGATGGCCAAGGCGCTCGCCGAGTTCGGAACGATCGATATCCTGGTCAACAACGCCGGCATTCAGTTCGTCGCTCCCATCGACGAATTTCCGGTGGACAAATGGAACGCCATTCTCGCGATCAACCTGACGGCGTCGTTCCACACGGTCCGGCTCGCGTTGCCGCGGATGAAAGCAAAGAAGTGGGGTCGCGTGATCAACATCGCCTCGGCGCACGCGCTGGTGGCGAGCCCCTTCAAGTCGGCATACGTCGCGGCCAAGCACGGCATCGCCGGACTGACCAAGACGGTCGCGCTCGAAGTGGCCGAACAAGGGATTACCATGAACGCGATCTGCCCCGGCTACGTATGGACCCCGCTGGTGCAAAAGCAGATTCCCGACACGGCCAAGGCGCGCGGCATCACCGAGGATCAGGTGATCAACGATGTTCTGCTTCACGCGCAGCCGACTAAGAAGTTCGTCCAGATCGAAGAGGTAGCGGCGCTCGCGGCGTTTCTCGCTGGGGACGCCGCGGCGTCGATAACCGTCGCGATCCTGCCGATCGAAGGTGGCTGGACGGCCCAGTGACGTATCGGCTCGCCATCAAAGAGCTCCGCGTTTCACCGTATCACCAGGGCCTTAAGGGCCTGGAGAGGAAGTGGCAATGGCTAAATCACGAAAGCGCAGCTCGCATCGCGGCAACGGCGCCAGCCGATCCGCCGCGCCGGTGTTGCCCGGGCAGGTCGTGCTGGTCCTGCAGGGCGGCGGCGCGCTGGGCGCCTACCAGGTCGGCGTCTACGAAGCGTTGCACGAGGCGGGGATCGAGCCCGATTGGGTGATCGGCACATCGATCGGCGCCATCAATGGGGCGATCATCGCAGGCAATCCTCCGGAGCATCGAGTCGATCGTCTGCACGAGTTCTGGGCGCGGGTCGAGCAACATGCCGGCGTCGATGCCCTGGAGCTCGTGCCAGGTGTCGCGAGCGCGATGGCCAACTTGTCGACCATGGTGCATGGGCTCACGCCCTTTTTCGGACCTAACCCCGCATCGTGGTTCGGTCCCCACATGCCCGTCGGCCTTGACAGCGCCGCCTATTACACGACCGCGCCCCTGCGGGCAACGCTCTCCGAGCTCGTCGATATCGAGTACCTCAACGGCTGCGAAACGCGACTGACGGTCGGGGCGGTCAACGTCAAGAGTGGCGAAATGCGCTATTTCGACAGCCGCGACGAGACGCTCGCAGTGGATCACGTCATGGCGTCGGGCGCGCTGCCGCCGGCGTTTCCCGCGGTGCGCATCGACGGCGACCCCTACTGGGACGGCGGCATCTACTCCAATACGCCGATCGAGGCGGTGCTCGACGACAAGCCGCGCCGCGACTCGGTGATCTTCACCGTCCACATGTGGAATCCCGAAGGTCCGGAGCCCGAATCGATCTGGGAGGTGATGGGCAGGCAAAAGGACATCCAATTCGCGAGCCGCGCCAAGAGCCATATCGCACGCCAGAAGCAGATTCATCACCTTCGCCACATCATCCGTGAGCTCGCGAAGCACGTGCCGGAAAAATCGCGCGGCACCGCCGAGGTCAGGGAACTCTCGTCGTGGGGGTGCGGCACGACCATGCACGTCACACGGCTGGTCGCACCGCGCATCGACGGCGAGGACCAGCTCAAGGACATCGACTTTTCGCCAAGCGGCATACGCGCGCGCTGGCAGGCCGGACATGCTGAAGCGCACCGCGTGCTGGCGCTCGCGCCCTGGCGCTGGCCGGTCGACCCCATGGAAGGCGTCGTCATCCATGACACCGCCGCCACGCCGGGCCACGAGCTCGCGCGCGGCGTCGACGGCTTTTCCGGCAAGACACGGTAGGTCGAACCGGCAACCACGAAGGGAGCCTGCATGACGCAGCAGTTCGAGGCGATCGTCATCGGAACGGGACAGGCGGGCCCGCCGCTCGCCGTGCGCCTGGGGAATGCCGGGCGTAAGACCGCGATCATCGAGCGCAAGCTCGTGGGCGGGACCTGCGTCAACAACGGCTGCATACCGACCAAGACGCTGATCGCCAGTGCTCGCACCGCGCATCTCGCGCGGCGCGGTGCCGACTATGGGGTGATGCTGGACGGACCCGTTCGCGTCGACATGCCGCGCGTGAAAGCGCGCAAGGATGCGATCGTGCGGCAATCCAACCAGGGCGTTACGGACTGGCTCAAGCGCACGCCCAACGTGACGCTGATCCACGGACACGCTCGCTTCGAGGGTCCGCGCACCGTCCGGGTCAACGACGACGTGCTGGAGGCTGAGCAAATCTTCATCAATGTCGGCGGCCACGCCACCGTGCCCGATATGCCGGGGCTCGCCAGCGTGCCCTACCTCACCAACTCCACCATGATGGACGTCGATTTCCTGCCCGAGCATCTCAAGCTCGTGGGCGGGACCTGCGTCAACAACGGCTGCATACCGACCAAGACGCTGATCGCCAGTGCTCGCACCGCGCATCTCGCGCGGCGCGGTGCCGACTATGGGGTGATGCTGGACGGACCCGTTCGCGTCGACATGCCGCGCGTGAAAGCGCGCAAGGATGCGATCGTGCGGCAATCCAACCAGGGCGTTACGGACTGGCTCAAGCGCACGCCCAACGTGACGCTGATCCACGGACACGCTCGCTTCGAGGGTCCGCGCACCGTCCGGGTCAACGACGACGTGCTGGAGGCTGAGCAAATCTTCATCAATGTCGGCGGCCACGCCACCGTGCCCGATATGCCGGGGCTCGCCAGCGTGCCCTACCTCACCAACTCCACCATGATGGACGTCGATTTCCTGCCCGAGCATCTGCTCATCGTGGGCGGGAGCTACGTCGGCCTCGAGTTCGCCCAGATGTACCAGCGATTCGGCAGCCGCGTCACCGTGATCGAGATGGGCGCGCGGCTCGTCGGGCGCGAAGACGAAGACGTTTCGGCGGCGGTGCAGTCGATATTGGAGGCGGAGGGCATCGCGTTCCGCTTGAATGCCACTTGTCTCGATGTCGAGAAGGATGAAGCGGGAATCGCCGCGAATGTGAGTTGCGAGGAGGAGCCGCGACGAATTGTCGGATCGCACGTGCTCCTTGCCGTGGGCCGCGTGCCCAACACCCGGGATCTCGGGCTCGAACAGGCCGGCGTGAAGACCGACGCGCGCGGCTTCATCACAGTTAACGACGATCTCTCGACCAATGTGCCCGGCATCTGGGCGCTCGGGGACGTCAACGGACGCGGCGCGTTCACGCATACGTCGTACAACGACTACGAGATTGTCGCGGCGAATCTACTCGACAAGGATCGGCGGCGTGTGACCGATCGTATTCCCGCCTACGCGTTGTTCATCGATCCACCGCTGGGCCGCGCCGGGATGACTGCGCGTGAAGTGCGCGCGTCGGGACGCAAGGCGCTCGTCGGCACGATGCAGATGGCGAGGGTGGGCCGCGCGCGCGAGCGCGGTGAAACGCAGGGCTTCATGCAAGTGCTGGTCGACGCCGAAACCAAGCGGATAGTCGGCGCCGCGTTGCTGGGGACCGAAGGCGACGAAGCGATTCATTGTCTCCTCGACGTCATGGCGGCCGGCGCGCCCTATACGCTTCTTCAGCGCACGATGCACATCCATCCGACCGTCTCTGAGCTCATTCCCACTCTGCTCGGCGATCTGAAGCCTTTGATTTAGATCTTCGCAGGCGACCAAGTTGCGGTGCGGTGCGTCAAGCAGCAACAAGTAAAAATCGCCACACCTGTGTAAGCAGGCAGTCATCGTAACGACGAATCGGTACTCCGCGGCGCAGCTGCGCCGCGGATACATCAACCTACAGGAGACGAAGATCATGAGCAGCAAGCGCAGTCAGGGTGAAACAGTTTGGCGGCGAATCGCATTGGCTGCAGCAGTCGCGGGAACGGTGTCGATTGCCGCCACCATGGCAAATGCAGGCGAATGCCCCGCCGACAAGCGAGTTGCCGACGGCCAGGGCCAGAAGCCAAGTACCGCCGCCGCCAAGGATGTGACCGACGTCGTGCGGGCGACGACCGATCTGTCGAAGGAGCCGCTTGCGCAGAAAGGCCGGCTGCTCCGGCTTCGGCAACTCGATGTCAAGCCCGGCGGCATCGTCCCCTGGCACAGCCATGACAACAGGCCCGCGATGATCTACATCGTCTCCGGTGAAGTGGTCGAGTATGCGAGCAATTGCGCCGTGCCGATCGTGCACAAGGCCGGCGACGTCGCAGCTGAGAGGAAAGGCACGTCGCACTGGTGGCAGAACACTGGCAGCGCCCCCGCCGTTCTGATTTCGGTGGATCTTTTTCCGGTCGACAACATGAAGGACGAGCACATGATGTAACCCCCACTTGCGCGGGTGCTCAGTTCGGGAGTGTGGCGCCGTCCGTTGCGGACCCGCGGCACGCTCCCGTCCCAAATGCGATGAAGGGTGATCGATCATGATGGCCGGCACTGAGATTCAGGCGACGCACTTGCCCGCGAGCCGCGGCTCGACGGGCGCACTCCTGCGCACTTTCGTCATCGGCTTGACCGCTTTTCTCACCGTCGTGGACCTTTTCGCCACGCAGGCCATCCTGCCGTCGCTTGCCAAGGCGTATGGGGTGAGTCCGGCGGCGATCGGCTTCGCCGTCAATGCAAGCACGATCGGCATGGCGATTGCCGGGCTCGCCGTGGCGTTCTTCAGCAATCGCATCGATCGCCGTCGCGGCATCCTGGTCAGCCTGATCCTGCTTTCGGTGCCGACAGCTTTGCTTGCCGTGGCGCCTGACCTCACCACGTTTGCGTGGCTGCGTGTCGCGCAGGGCCTGTGCATGTCGACAGCGTTTGCATTGACGCTTTCGTACCTCGCCGAGCATTGCAGCGCGACGGACACTGCCGGCGCGTTCGCCGCGTATATCACGGGCAACGTCGCGAGCAACCTCTTCGGCCGTCTGATGTCGGCGGCGCTGGTCGACCACTTCGGCCTCTCGGGAAATTTCTACGTCTTCGCCGCGCTCAATCTCGCCGGGGCGGTGCTGGTCTATTTCACGCTCGGCCGGACACGGCCGATGGCGGCGGTCGAAGCAACGGCGCGCTCGCCCTTGTCGATCTGGGCGGAGCATTTGCGCAACGCCCCGCTGCGCGCGAGCTTCGCCATCGGATTCCTGATCCTCTTCGCATTCATCGGCACGTTCACCTACGTGAACTTCGTGCTCGTGCGCGAGCCGCTCGCTTTGAGCCGAATGGCGGTTGGTTTCGTCTATTTCGTCTTCCTGCCGTCGATATTCACGACCCCGCTGGCGGGCCATGCAGTGCAGCGCTTCGGTACCCGCCCGACGTTCTGGGGAGCGCTCGCGCTTGCCGGCGCCGGGCTACCGTTGCTGCTCCTGCCGCACCTGCCGGCAGTTCTCGCCGGGCTGGCGCTAATCGGTGTGGGAACGTTCTTCGCTCAGGCAACGGCGACCGGATTCGTCGGCCGCGCCGCCACGACCGACCGGGGATCGGCGAGCGGCATCTACCTTGCCAGCTACTTCCTCGGAGGCATCGTCGGCAGCGTGGTGCTCGGCCAGCTCTTCGACCGCTTCGGCTGGGCCGCCTGCGTGAGCGGCATCGGCTCGGCGCTCGGGCTTGCAGCACTGCTCGCGTTCCGGCTGAAGATGCCGGCGCCATCCTCGCGTGTCGCGCCCGCCCATTCGAATTCTTAGACGTGCCTGCGCAACATTGCGCGAGTCACAAGCCAAAGGAGAAGTCGATGTATAACGTGATCAGATTTGTATCAACGGCATGCCTTGCGCTCACTCTGGGCGCAGCTTCGCTCGCTACGGCTCAGACCATGGGCGCGGAAACCGCGCCCCAGACGACGGAAGACGGCATCGTCACGGTCAAGAGCGCTTATCCGATGGCCGAGACGATCGCCCGCCTCAAAAAGGATGTGGCGAACAAAGGCATCAAGTTTTTCATCGAGGTCGATCAATTCAAGCTGGCCGAGGATGCCGGCATCAAGATACGTCCCTCGACCTTGCTGATCTTCGGCAACCCGCCGCTCGGCACGCTGTTCATCGCGGCCAATCCACTCGCAGGGCTCGACTGGCCGGTGAGGTTGCTGGTATTCGAGGACGAGAAGGGGGAGGTCTGGACCGCGTACACGGATTTCGGCTACATCGCGCACCGGCACCAGATCAAGGGCATGGACACCGAAGCGTTTCAAAAGGCGTCGGGCGTCATTGCATCCATTACGTCGAGCGTCAAGGCAAGGTAGCCGCTGCGCGTAAGAAGCGCTATTTCTTGCTCTCGATCCAGGTGCGCACCGCCGCGAGGGTCTTTTCCACGTGCTTGGTTGGATTCAGGCTCATGTAGTGATAGACAACCGAACCGTTCGGAGCGATCACATAGGAGATGCGGTTGGCGTACTCGGGACGGGTCTGCATCACCGCATCGAAGGACTTCATGACTGCCTGGTTTTGATCCGAGGCCACTGTAAAGCTGTTCTGACACGCCTGCACCGAGAATTTGGACAGCGTCTCGATGTCATCGCCGGAGACACCGACCACCGATGCGCCGAGCGCGTTGAACTGCGCGACTGCGTCGGCGAAATAATGTGCTTCGACCGAGCAACCTTCGGAATAGGCGGCAGGAAAGAAGTAGAGAACGACGGGCCCTTTTTTCAGGGACTCGGCCAGCGAGTACCTGTAGACTGAGCCCGCGAGCGCCGCCTCCGCAGTGAAGTCGGGCGCCTTGTCGCCGATGTCCAGCGCGGCATGTGCGGCGAGCGGGAATCCGAGCGAGATCAGCGCGCAGGCAAGGAGGCGTTTCATGACAAGCTCCATGGAGACGATTGCGTTCATTGTATCGCGCCTTCTCGCGGGCATGGCGCTCACGGCTGCAGTCCTGTTGTCGGCCTGCGGCTCGCTGCCGATGCAGGCGGATCGGCCTTTTTCAGCGGCGCTGAAGCCCTCGCCCGAGAGCACGCTGGTCCGGATCGCGCGGGACTCGAGCCCGGCGCCGGAGCTGACGGGATTTCGACTGATGCCGCTCGGCGTCTACTCGCTCGACGCGCGGGTCCAGCTTGCGCGCAGGGCACGGTACTCGCTCGACGTCCAGTACTACCTGATTCAAAACGACCGCACCGGCCGCCTGCTGATGCGCAATTTGCGAGACGCCGCATTGCGCGGCGTGCGCGTGCGCCTGCTGGTGGACGACCTTTACACGGTCGGCGGCGATCCGATGTTCCGCGGGCTGGCGGCGTTTCCGAACGTCGAGGTCCGCCTGTTCAATCCGTTCTGCTGCGCCCGGCAAAGCATTGCCAGCAAATACGCCGCGTCGATTGGCGAGTTCGGCCGGCTCAATCATCGCATGCACAACAAGCTGTTCATCGCGGATGGAGCCGTGGTCGTCGCAGGAGGCCGCAACATCGCCGACGAATATTTCATGCGCAGCGCATCGGAGAATTTCGTGGACATGGACGCCTTTATGGTAGGCGCCGTCGTTCCGCAGCTCAGCGCTATTTTCGATACCTATTGGAACAGTCCGCAGGTGTACCCGGTGGAGGCCGTGCTCGGTGCGAGCAACGACCGCGAAGCGCTGCGAAAGAGCTTCGACAGCCTGGTCGACGATGGCGAGCAGATGATGGCGCTCGAACTGCCGCCGATCGACATCCTTGGCTACGGCCCGATCAGCGACGATCTCGATGCCGGCCGCCTCGGCCTGATCTGGGGCAAGG
>VBCZ01000312.1 GCA_005889025.1 Betaproteobacteria bacterium | reverse complement strand
TTCACGACGTAGGTCGGAATCACCTGCTTCACGAACGGCGGCTCACGCGAGATAACACCGGACATGTCATTGTAGATGAACGTCGAACCGAGGTCGTAGTCATTCATCGAGTTGACGAGCCCATTCGGCGCGTCGTTCGGAATGGCGGGAATGTTGGGGAAGCCCATCGCCGCCTTGCTCGCCGGCACCAGCGTCCCATCCCTGAGCTTCGGGTACGCGCTGGGCGGCATGTCGATGCCATGGACGACCCAATCCGTCAGCGCCACAAACAGCGCACGCTGAGTGTCGCTCTCCGGATTCGGATTCGACGAAAGCATACAACCTCCGGCTGTACCGGTGGTCAGATTAAAGCCGCCACCGCCACCTCCGTGCGTCGTGCCCGGATAATAGTAGCGGCGCACGTTCGACGGCAGCGGAATGTCGACGTCGGCGCGCCAGAATTCGGTCGCGCCGAACGATTCCATGATCTTCGGACAGGTCGCCGTCACGCGGCAGCGATCGAGCATGCCGGCCACCGAGCGCCCGCGCTGCGTGTCCGCGTAGTCCTCCCACCACAGCACTGGCTCGCTGCCGGGCTCGGTCAGCGTCGCCGCGCCGCCGGGAAATGCGAACCGGAAGTTGAGCGGCGTCTGCCGCGCGGCGATGTAATCGTTCATACCCTCGATTACGATGCGGCCGGCCTCGTCCTCGTTGAAGCCCAGGTGCACGAGAGTCTTGAGCTCGTTGCCGGCTTGCGACGTACCTTCTGCGAGTACGTGCGACATTCCACCGGCCAGAGGATTCGGTGTGCCCGACGCGTCCGCCAATTCATAGCGGAAGAACGAGACCATGTCTCGCTGCGCCGCGAGGCCGACGCCGAGCACGAGCGGATCCTTCGCGGTATACACGAGCTGATACAACAGCGTCGGATCGACGCCGTTTCTAAGACAGATGCGCGTGGGGTCAGGCGTGCCCGGAAAGGCAACGCTCCGGCAGTCGGCCCAAGCCCAGTCCGTGCTCGCTATGACGTTGATTGCCCCGGTGACGCCGTTGGGGCTTTCCGCGCTGTGGGTCTCGAGGCGCGCCTGCGCAGTGTCGAGCGTCGCCGGCTGGTAGACATTGTTCGTGAATGCGCCGGGCGGTATGCTCGTCAGGGCAACGGTTGTCGTGCCCGCCGGCTCGTTCCAGAAACGGAAGATCACGGGTCCGGTCACCGGCGAGCCGTCCGGATTTTTCGCGACGGGCACCTGTACGGTTTCGTTGCCGTTGTTCGCGGCGGGCGCGACATCGCCCTGCCACCCGCTCCACAGCAGAGTGTATCCACGGTTCTGCATGAATCCGTCACCAGGATCGCCACCGATGCTGTAAGGGAAATTCCGGCTCCCTCGATTCACCACATTGTAGAACAGCACCCCGTTGCCCCTCGAAGTGTCGATAGGCTTGATCAGTGTGAACGTGGCCATATAGGCGACTTTGCCGTTCGCATTGCGCGGCGCGAGATTGATGTCGGTAATGATCGCGTTGCGGCGATCGCCGGGGTCGATTTCGCCGGATGCCGTGCCGATGATCTTTTCGTATTGTCCGGTCACCCCGAACGATTGGCCGTTATAGGTTGGCGACTCGCGGCTCAGGATCGTGAGCTTCGTAACCTTGGAGCTCGCCGGCGAACCGGCAACGCTCAGTCCGAAAACCAACGCGGCGATCGCGCTGCGGCGAAGATATGGATGTGTCGACATGGTGTAGCGCCTTTAAGTGTTGAAAATGCGTGGATATTTACGACGCGGCCGGATCGCAACTCTGCACCGAATGTGCAAACGTTGCTTGGCCGCGCCTGCGCAATCAGAGCGTCGAGTGTCTCGTACTGCCCTGCAGCGCCAACGTGGCGACTGCGACTGACGGAAGCAAACCCCGGTTTGGCTGATGGGAAAACATGCGACTTGCTCCTCCAAAGTAGACCGGCGCGTCACCTTTTCTGTCTTAGAGCGCCGATTCACATTTCACACGAACACTGCCTATAATACAAATCATTAAAACTTATCCTATTAATCCGTTAATGATATGAATGGTCCGCATTGCGCCTCTAGCCTTCAGGCGTGACATGGAACAACTCATTCGCTAAACCACAGCAAGAGTCGGTGCAGTGACAGAATGGGTCGCGGGCTGGAAGACTCAAAGACGATAGTCGAAACGCAGCCTATGAATATCACTCTGCGGCAGTTGCGCGCGTTTGTTTCCATAGGCGACCTCGGCAGCTTCACCAAGGCGGCCAACGCGCTGCATGCGACGCAGCCTGCGTTGAGCGCCCAGATCAACCAGCTCGAAGAGTGTCTGGGGGTCCGGCTTTTTGATCGCAGCACGCGATCAGTGGCGCTGACTCAGGTGGGACGCGACCTGCTTCCAGTCGTAGACAAGGTCCTGAGCGATTTGCAGGCGGTCGCGGCGCGGGCGCGCGACATCTCACAGAAAAATACAGGCCGCGTGACCGTTGCTGCGCTGCCTTCCATTTCGTCGACGCTGCTGCCGAGGGCGATCGCCGACTTCCACCAGTCCTTCCCGGGAATTTCCATCGGGCTCAAGGACGCTGTTGCCGAGCGCATCGTCGAAATGATCCGCTCGGACGAGGTCGATTTCGGCATCAGCTTGCGACCGACAGAATGGTGCTGGTGCTTCCGCACGGACACAGGCTGGCGAAAGCGGGGAAAATCGCGCTGGAGGACCTGCTCGACGGGCCGCTGATTTTCATGAATCGCGACAGCAGCGTACGACGTATTCTCGACGACGCCTATGCCTCGCACGGGCGACACCCGACGCCGTCGTACGAAGCCGCTTACATGTCCACGGCTATCGGCATGGTTCGCGCCGGGCTCGGCGTCACGCTGCTGCCGTCTTCCGCACTGGAAGTCAGGACGGCTTCGGATCTAGCCTGCCGCGTTATCGATCATCCCAAGCTCAAACGGAGAATCTGCATACTGCGAAAGCGCCGGCAATCTTTTTCACCCGCGGCCGAAGCATTCGCGCGATCGTTGCAGAAGCTCTCGCGCAAATGGTTCCCTACCGCGGCGACCGCAAGATAAGCGGGTCTAGGATTGCTCCGCGGGTATCGCCCGCACGGAGAGCACGCCTTTTATCTTCGCTAGTGCGTCGACGACGGCAGGCTGGATCGGACTGTCGACATCGACCAGCGTATACGCCATTTCGCCGCGCGACTTGTTCACCATGTTGTGTATGTTGAGCCCGGCGCGCGCCATGGTCGTGGAAATCTGCCCGAGCATGTTGGGAACATTGGCGTTGGCAATCGCGACCCGGTAAGGCGATTCCCGCGGCATCTCGACGTTGGGAAAGTTGACGGAGTTGGCAATGGCTCCGTCCTCGAGATATTCGCGCACCTGGTTGACGACCATCACCGCGCAGTTCTCCTCCGCTTCCACGGTCGATGCGCCCAGATGCGGAAGCGCTGCGACACCCGGTTCGCCGAGGAGCTTGGCGCTGGGAAAGTCGCACAGATAATACTTGAGCCGATGCCCGCGCAGGGCAGCGACAATCGCGTCTTCGTCGACGATCGCGTCGCGCGCGAAATTGAGCAGCGCGGCGCCGG
This sequence comes from Betaproteobacteria bacterium, assembly GCA_005889025.1. Taxonomy (GTDB): domain Bacteria; phylum Pseudomonadota; class Gammaproteobacteria; order Burkholderiales; family Casimicrobiaceae; genus PALSA-1003. Next base: position 2,158 of record VBCZ01000312.1, on the reverse strand, counting down.
GCTTCATCAGCGCAAGGCGCTTTTCGTCGATGAGCTTGCGCGTGACGTCGACAAGCGGGACGTGGAGGGTGACGAAATCGGATTGCTTGAGGAGCTCATCGATGCTGTTGGCCTTGCGCACGCTCGATGGCAGCCGCCATGCCGCATCGACCGTGATCTCGGGATCGAAGCCGACAACTTTCATTCCGAGCTTGATTGCGGTGTCGGCGACGAGGCTGCCGATGGCGCCGAGCCCGATGATCCCGAGCGTGCGATTTGAGTCCTGCGACGTACCCGAGCGCAGGCAAGACGTTGCGTGCGGCCAGCAACATCGCCGTGAAGACCAGCTCCTTCACCGCATTGGCGTTGGCGCCGGGCGCATTGAACACCGGCACGCCGCGCTGCGACATCTCCGCCACGGGTATGTTGTTGGTGCCCGCGCCGGCGCGGCCGATCGCCTTGACGCTCGGCGGAATCGCCATGTCGAGCATGTTGTGAGAGCGAACAAGAATCGCGTCGGGATGATCGACGTTCTTGCCCACGGTGTAACGCGAGCCGGGCAGACGATGCAATCCCTGGCTGGAGATTTGATTCAGCGTAAGGATGTGATACTTGGTGTCAGCCATGGCGCTTCTCGAATTCGCCCATGTATTCGACGAGCGTGCGCACTCCCTCGACAGGCATCGCGTTGTAGATCGACGCCCGCATGCCGCCCACCGCCCGATGTCCCTTCAGCTGCACCATGCCGCGCTCCTTTGCGCCTTTCAGAAAAGCCTCGTCGAGGGACTCGTCGCGCAAGCGGAAAGGCACGTTCATGCGCGAGCGGTCCTCCTTACCGCCCTGGTCCTCGAGCCATTCGAAGACTAGCCCTGCGATGTAAATCGCGTACGTAGCCGGCGTGTTGACCATCGAATCGGCCTCGGCCTGCTCCTTCCAGTGGAACGCCGACGGGGTGATGGGCAGCGCCTGGTCGAGCAGATCGTCACGCACGATGACCAGCGTCAGGCCCGCGGGCCCTACGTTCTTCTGCGCACCGCCGTAAATGACGCCGAAGTGGGAAATGTCGATCGCCCGTGAAAGAATGTGCGACGACATGTCCGCGATCAGCGGCACATCGCCGGTGTCGGGTGTCCACTGGTACTCGACACCGCCGATCGTTTCGTTGGTGCACACGTGGATATACGCCGCGCCCTTGGACAGCTTCCAGCTCTCCTGCGGTGGAACGTAAGTGAAATGCTTGTCCTCCGCCGAGGCGGCGACATTCACGGCGCAGTATTTCCTGGCTTCCTTGATGGACTTCTTCGACCACTCACCCGTATTGACATAATCGGCAACCGACTTTGCCTTGAGCAGGTTCATCGGGATGATGGCGTTCTCCGCGATCGCGCCACCCTGCAGGAATAAAACCTTGTAGTTGTTCGGAATGGCGAGCAACGCGCGCAGATCGGCTTGCGCCTTGTCGGCGATGCCGATGAACTCCTTGCCGCGATGGCTCATCTCCATGACCGACATGCCGCTGCCGTGCCAGTCGAGCATCTCCGCCGCCGCCTTGCGAAGGACGGGCTCGGGAAGAACCGCGGGACCCGCGCTGAAATTGAATATCCGCATCTTGAATCCGCTAAGAACGCCGCGTCGCGCGCCGACGCGAGCAATTTCGACTGTCGAACGCGCGATTTTACAGCATCATCGCCGCGAATTCGGGGTTGAGGAACGCTGCTGAGCTTTGCGGAAATGGTCGACAATGACGGGTTGTAGGGCCGAATTCGTTCGGCCGCGCTGGCGGAAGAAGCGGCCCGTGCGAATGAATTCGCACCTACAGGCAAAGCTCGATCCTCACCCCCGCAGCTCTTTCGCACTCCTCACCCCCGCCCCTCTCCCGTACGGAGAGGCGAGATTCGTGCGTCTTCGCCGAACCATCGGCTCGAGGGAGTACGGTGATGGGCATGGTCGTCGAACATTTCCGTAAGACTGAGCAAGCGACGCGCTTGTGGGGATCGCTATCGATCGCCTAAGATGCGCCAATGACTGACGCGACGATCCGAATCCTGTTGCTCACGCTCTTCGCGAGCGCAGCCGCATTTGCGCAGACCCCGGCTTCGGTATTCGTCGACGATCTCACCTCGACCGAGCTCGCCGGGCTGATCCGATCCGGCAAGACCTCAGTCATCGTACCCATCGG
>VBCZ01000044.1 GCA_005889025.1 Betaproteobacteria bacterium | reverse complement strand
CCGACACTCGGTGCAAGCAGCACCTCGGGTGGTTCGCTCACCAGCCGCGCCTGCGCGATGCGCTCCTGCATGATATCGATGGCCCCGAGCAATGTATTCACGATGGAGGGCAGCGGTCGCGCTTCCGTGGGCACCGCCGAGCCGAGCATGTCGAAAAATCCCTGTTGCGACTTTATTCCCGGGGCTGGCTGAGATTCGAGCGGGAACCGTCTGATTCGATCAGAGCCAAGATCGACGGCGATCACGACCTGCGCCCCCATGGCGCGGCAGAGCGAAACAGGGATGGGGTTCACGACGCTCCCGTCGACCAGATAGCGACCCTCGCGCAATACGGGTCTGAACAAACCCGGTACGGTACAGGAAGCTCGAACGGCGTCCGACACGTCGCCGTCGCGGAGCCAAACCTCTTGTCCGGTCGCAAGGTCGGTGGCGACCGCTGCAAACGGCACCGCCAGCTCGGAAAACGGGCATTGGACAAACTGGCCCTGATACAGATTGAGCAGGCGGTCGCCTTTGAACAAGCCGCCCCGCAACCCCACATCGGCAAGTCCGACGACGCGTTTCCAGTCGAGGGATAGCGCCCAGGATTCCAGCTGCTCGATGCGTCCGGCAGCAAACGCAGCCCCGACCATCGCCCCCATGGAGCAGCCGGCCACGAAATCGGGTGCGATGCCCTGTTCGGTCAGTGCCTGCAGCACGCCGATATGCGCCCAGCCGCGCGCCGAGCCGCTGCCCAGAGCGATTCCGAGTGTGGGTCGATAGGGCATATTGTCGGGTAGCCTTGGTGTCCAATGTTAGCCCCGCTGCAGCCCGCCATCTGCACCGGCGAATCTGTCATGTGCTGAGAGCGAGGCATTCTTGGATAATCCTCAGCTTACGCTTGAATGCTCACGAATGTTGAAATGTCCACGAGCCACGGCATCACTGTCCGAGACCAATCGTCCTCTAAGCGAGCAATCGGCCGCGTGTTGGCGCTCTGGTGGAGCGGAGAATAAATGATGCTCACGGGCCAGATGGGCCATCGCATCGGCCGGGTGATTACTCGCCCAGGAAAGTGCGTTGCTACTGGGTCACCGGGGTGATCTTCTCCGGCGGAAGGCAGTAGTCGGTGAAGGACTTCACCGAGTCGTGATGTGGAGCGGAGAAGTTGTGCTCGAAAGTCGCCCGCGACACGCCGATTCGCTTCCACGGGCCCGAGAGCCCAGCTTGGAACGGAGCGCGCATACAAAGCCGGCTCTTCCGGGGACGGGTCGCAGCGCTGATTTTGGGAGCCGCTGGAACTTCCCACATTCCTGCTGGCACTAAAACTAGCCTAACCTCGCGTGGCATGCGTACGGCGCTTCGGCGAAACCTCCGGTTGGAAATGGGAAGGAGGGCAGGTCATGAAAAATTGATACTCGGGCAATTGACCGATGGTCCACAGTAACAATCTGAATTTGACCAGGAGAGGTACGATGAAGACAAAACGCGGATTGTTTGCGACAGTAATCCTCTGCATGATCGTGTCGTCATGCGCGAGTACCGGGACGCGCGTAAGCAGTACCTCCGACACCTACAAATCATGGGCCAGAAGTCAGCAAGGAATGTGCGCACAATTTGGATGCAGTTGCACTCTTGATGGAATCCAGACGTCGTGTTCGCTGGTCTCTGCGTGCCTGAATTCCGGAAATTGTCAGCGGGTCCAATAGAAGACGGCTGGTCGATATATCAGCTTGCCCGTTCCGCCAACCGGGCGGCGTCACAAATGCGCCGCCGCTGGAAACGCGGCGGCCTGTGTTTGGGCTTAGCTCGCCTTTTGCCGCGGGGGGCGAAAACGCGGGAGATATTCTCGCAAGCCGGGCCGCGAGGGTAGCGGCCACGGGCGGCGAAGGATCCCAACCGCCAGCGGCGCCAGTATCCTTTTCTCAGCCTGCCGCGCGCGCCGTCCACAGCACGTAGGTCTGTGTCACGGGCTTGGCGGCTATGCACTCGGCCCAGGCATGCAGCTCGTCGTCGTCGTAGTGGGTCCGCCGCAGGCGTACGTACCCACGATCCGATGTGACCACGAATGGCGTATCGCCTTCGTCGGTATCGGTAACGCAAAGCATCGCGGCGTGGGTGCGAAGGGTCTCGTATACTTCGTCGTCCTGCCATGAAGCGTGACGGAACTCGAAGGCGACCCGCTTGCCGGACGGCAGCAGGCCCAGAAAGTCCTGTAATCGGGGAAGATCCTTCTTCAGATACGGCGGCAACTGAAACAGCAGCACGCCGAGCTTGTTCCCAAGCGCGTCGGCACGTCTCAGGAATTCGGCGACGTGCGACTCGGCCTCGCGCAGGCGTTTTTCGTGAGTTATGCGGCGCGGAGCCTTCAGCGTAAAAGCAAATCGCTCGGGTACTTGCTCGTACCATTGCGCAAGCATCGACTCCGCCGGCATGCGGTAGAAAGTGTTGTTGATCTCGACCGTCGTGAAACGGTGGGCGTAGTAGCGCAGCATTTCGCTCGCAGGGAGCTTCTCCGGGTAGAAATGTCCCAGCCACTCCTTGTATGAATATCCGCTCGTTCCCGTCGACAACAGCATTTCACTCCGCTCCTACCAGAGTCCTGCGGAACTGATTGACGACCACTTCCGTCACGATGCTCCCCTCCAGCCGATCGATCGGCGAAGCCGCACGAATCTTCCCTCGCCCTCTGGGAGGGGGGCGGGGGTGAAGGTGGGAGCGGGAGAAAGCATGGGGATGAGGATTAGGGCTGAGTTTTGCCGAGCCCGTAGGTGCGAATTTATTCGCACGGGCTGCTTCTTCCACCGGCGCTGCCGAATGTATTCGGCCCTACAACCGGTCATTGTCAGTCACCTCGCGAAGGTCAGTAAGATTCGCGTCCGCGAAAACCTTGGGTCGGCGAATAACTCCAAACGCCGACTCGAGCCTGCACCCGGTCCTTCAGCCGTCGGCGTCACCTTAGCACTGTCCGATTCCCGCAAGAACCCCGGCCGGACCTCGACTGTCGCCTGCGCTCCAATAGTTCGCTGGCGGCCGGTATTTGTCGCGATGTTCGCTATACTCATCGAGCGATCATCCTGAGGGGACTCGCCGTGTCCATTCATCCGCTGGCTTCGGTCCGAGCGGTCGATTCCATTCTGCAGGCGAAGATTCAGCTCGCCGCCGCCCACCGCCTGGCCGTCCTGCACGAGCTGGAGGAAGGGATCGACAACCATTTCACGGTCACCGTACCCGGCTGCGACGATCGATATCTGATCCTGCCCTTCGGCCTGCACTGGTCGGAGGCGCGGGCGAGCGACATGATCGTATTCGATGAGGCCGGGAAGACGCTCGAGGGCGAGGGTGTTGTCGAGTTGTCGGCGCAGTGCATACATGCACCGATCCATCGAATCTGCCGCGCAAGGGTGGTGCTGCACACGCACCAGCCGTGGGCACTGGCGCTGAACATGCTGAAGGATAATCGTCTGGTGCCGGCCAACCAGACCGCAGCTTTTTTCCACGGCAACATTGCCTATGACGACACCTATGCGGGAACCGCAGATACGCTCGACGAGGGCGAACGCCTGGCTGGCATAATCGGTGACAAGCCCGTTCTGTTCATGAAAAGCCATGGCGTGCTCGTTTCGGGAGACACGGTTGCACAGGCCTATCGGCGACTCTACAAGCTCGAGCGCGTGTGCCGCACGCAAATATTGGCGATGGGCACAGGACGACCGCTCGAAGTACTCTCCGACGAGATCGTCGCGCGGGTGCAGGCGCCAAATCAGAACGACCGTCATCCACGAGCGGAGCGCGATCACCTGTTCTTCGAAGCCATGATGCGGGTGCTCGATCGCGAGTTGCCTGGCTACGCCGATTAAGCATCGTGGCAACGCGGCCTGAGCGCCGTTGGAGACATTCAGGCGCAGACATTTCCGGAATTGTTCAAAGCGGCCGACGCCGGACAACTCGAGTTCTGGGGGCTTCGCGGCCGCGGTCAACCTTGCACGCCTCCACAACACCCGCGCGACATGCCTTACAAGCGCCGGATCCCTAGGCGAACGGAACGCGCTACACGCCAAGATGACAGAATTAAAGACCGGAGGCACCGCGGCAAGCCCGAGCGACATCAGCGAAGGCGGCTTGCGCGCCGTCTTGCGGCGAGCATGGCACGCCATGGCCACCCAAAACATGTCGATCATCGCGGCGGGTATTGCCTTTTACGCAGTGTGGGCTTTTTTTCCCGCCCTGGTTGCGGCGGTCGTGCTTGGCGGGCTCCTGCTCGGTCAGAGCGAGATTCTGCATCTGCTGTCCTTCATAAAAATCGAGCTGCCCAAAGGCGTTGATTCGATCGTTGTCGAGCAGTTGACAGCGATCACCCAGCATTCGCGAAGATTCTCGAGCTTGGCGCTGATCGCCTCGCTTCTTGTAGCCATATGGAGTGCGATGCGAGGCATGAGGGGGCTGATCGACGCGATGAACATGGTGTACCAGGAGGATGAAAAGAGAACCTTCCTGCGTCGCGAGGTGCTCGCTTTCCTGCTCGCGTGCCTGGGCGGCGTTTTCCTGTCGGCGGCGATCATTCTGATCGTGGCCGTGCCGATTTACCGTTCGCGAACTGATGAGGAGATTGCTTTTGTTCTGTTCGCGCCGTCCCGGTGGCCGATCCTGATCCTGGCGATCATGACCGCGCTGTCGGTGCTCTATCGCTACGCCCCATCGCGTCGCAAAGTCAAATGGCGCTGGGTCACGTGGGGTGCGACCGTGAGCGCAACGATTTGGGTTCTTGGGTCGTTTCTATTTTCGTACTACGCGTCTCAATATAACCACCTCAATCCCCTGCTGGGATCGCTGGGGGGCATCACGATTTTCCTGTTCTGGTGTTACTTGACCGTGTTGACCATATTGTTGGGAGCACAAATCAATGCCGAGCTGGAACGGCAGGCCTCCGCACCCAATCCCGCCAACGGCGCTCCGCGCGCTCGATAGCAGCAAATCGGCACCTATTTTGCGAGCTCAAAGGGCCCAAGGGCGTATTGGCGAACGATGGAGGCCCCGAACTCCAGCCATCCGGCAAGGTCAATTAGACATGCCGCCGGTTGTGCCCCAAACCGGCGGACACCGTGAGTGTCAATTGTGGGTGTAATTCTTACAAGGAGATTCCTATGACAGGCAAACTCGCGACGCTCATATTGGTAGCGGGCGCATTAGTGGCCCCGGCTGCTGTCTATGCGGCCGATACCCAAAGCAGCCCGTCCGGCACAAGCTCCAAGACCGAAACGGTCAAGGAGTCGGTTGGGGATGCGGCCATTACCACCAAGATCAAAACCGACTTTGCGATCGACAAGGAGGTCAGCGCGCTGAAAATCCATGTCGACACCGACAAGGGGGTCGTCACATTGACAGGCGATGCGAAGACGAAGGCGGAAGCGGACAAAGCGGTCTCGATCGCCAAGAACACCAAGGGGGTTGTGTCGGTGAAGAACGAGATCAAGGTCGGCGCTCCCGCTGCCAAGTATTGAGCGGGGTAGTTGCAAAACACGACAAGGCGGCTTCGGCCGCCTTTTTTCGTTGACGGCACAGTTTCTTGCGGTCGTGGAAATTACTGAAAAGTGCTCGCGACATCCCTGTCCGCGGAGACCGGGGTTCATACCGAAGATAAAGACCCCATCCCACCCATGTCCGATGCGCTCCAGGTATTCGCAGTAGGAAGCCCAGACATGGGTGAGCGGGTTGTAAGCGTGCTAGACCGGTAGGCCGAAGCGCAGCGGCGGCCGTGCTGCTGACCTGAAAGCAGACTCCGAACAATCGTTATCGCCTACGAGTCGCGTCGAGCCACCAACTCAATGTGTCAATGCGGGCCACACGGATCTACCTGTAATTGTTACAAGCGCCGGGCCATACGCAGTGCGGGACAGAGAGCTCACGCGCGTTTGAAAATGGCGCGCTATTGCGGCTGATCGCAGGGAGCGCGTTCGGGTGGAGCGTTTAGCGTAATGCACACGCCCTTCCGGCACGGTGCTTGCGTGCATTTCCTGCCCACAGTTCCAGGAGACCACCATGCCCGAGAAAAAGACATCGGAACGCGCGCAGCAAGACAAGCGCGAAGGCAAAGCGGCGAGCACCCAAGCCGGCGAGTTTGTGCGTGAAGAAATGGAGCATATCCGGAAGGGTAAGCATGGCGCGCGCTCGACCAAGCAGGCGATTGCGATCGGCTTGTCGAAGGCGCGTCGGGCGGGCGTCAAACTGGCGCCGCCGAAAAAAGGGACGGTGTCGGCAAAGACTCGGCGTAGCGCAGTGTTGGCGGAAAAAGCCGGTCAGCGCAAGACCAAGAGGGTATCGCCAACCCGGTCCCGCGCGATCTCAGGCGTGCTCAAACGCGAAGGGCGCGCAGCCGCATCCAAACCCGCGCTGGCGAAGCAGGCGCGCTCTGCGGCACGTCACCGCACTGCGGCCGAGCGCTCCGCTGCAGCGAAAAAAGCCGTTCGTACCAAGGGGCCGGCGAAGCGTTCCGCCGCCGCCCATAAGGCGGCACGCACCCGCGCGCGCCGTCGCGCGTGACCTTGCCGCACCGGTAGCCGGCAGGTCGCTGTCGGTCGAGGCAGCCAGATTGATGAGGGTCACAACCCAGCTATCGCGGCATGTTGTTTGCTTGCATCAGATTACCCGAGTAGACGATGCAGGAGGCAAAATGCGCGAAGATGATCGAGCATTCTCGCGAAGCGGCACGCCACCGGGGAGGACGAAGAAGGCACCTCAAGCTCCCAGCAACGTAACGGACCGGGAATCGCCGGCGGATTTGCTGCCCCCGGGTCTGCGCGGTGCGCCGACCAGCGCGACGCAGACTCAGACACCCGAACAATCGAAGGCGCCGTCCCAAGTCGGGATCGATGCGGAAACGCGGCATCGCATGATCAGGGAGGCGGCATACCGGCTCTATGCACGGCGCGGATATCTCGAAGGCTTCGAGCTCGACGATTGGTTACAGGCCGAGGCCGAGGTCGATGGCCAACTCGGCAATCGCAGCGAAGAGTGACCCGGCGCGCAGCGTAAATCGACGCGGCCCATTGAGCGCGAGGGAAATCGCGCGGCTTTCACATTCACGAAAAATTCAGCTCGGCTGACAGAATCTCGACAGCGTTCATGAGACCCCAACTGACAGTCCAACGAGTTTGGCCCAAGATCGTCGGTGGAGCTGCACTTGGCGCGATGGCCGCGTATGTCCTGGATCCGTATCGTGGTAAGCGGCGGCGCGCCATTTTCCGCGACAAAGCACGCAGTGCGTTGTTGCACATGCAGCATCTGGCTCGCGTGTCGGCACGCGATCTGCGTCATCGCGTGCAGGGCCTGCTGGCGGCGCCGCGGCCATTCGTTCGTAGCGGTGTTCCGGACGACCTGGTACTGATCGAGCGCGCGCGTGCCAAGATGGGGCGCGTCGTGTCGCATCCGCATGCGATTCAGATCGGCGCGCTGAACGGCAGGATCATGCTCAGCGGACCGATTCTCGCCAGCGAGGCGAAGTCCGTGCTCGACACTGTCCGCTTGGTGTGGGGCGTCGTTGAAGTCGAAGACCACCTGGTTCGCTACGAGCGGCCCGAGTCGATCCCGAGCTTGCAGGGAGGCGGCACGCGCGGCGCGACGCGCCCGGAATTGTGGCAGGAAAGTTGGACACCGGCGCTGCGCATGACAGTGGTTTTGGCGGGAAGCGCACTCGCGATTTGCGCGATGCGGCAGCGTGGTCTCACCCGGCTCGCATTGGGAATGGTCGGACTGGGCTTGAGTGCACGAGCCGCGGCCAATGTACCTTTGAAACGATTGGCGAGTTTCTCGCGCAGCCGACCCGACCGCGAGACGAAAGATCCCGCGCATCGTCACACCGCGACAAAGGCTGGGTGCGCGGTGGAGGATCTGCGCTAAGCTCCTTTCGCTCTGCGTCGAGGCTCCGACGTCGATAGATCGGGAGGGTCACGCGAGGCGCGACGCGGTTTCACTGCGGCGAGCCCGAGCGCGTGACCCTTTTCGATCCCTGCGAATCATAGGCTGACGCATGGGCGATTGCGCCACGGGACGTTGGGAGCTCTACGATCATGAGGCGGACATTGGCGTGCGCGGCTTTGGAGCGAGCAAGTCCGAGGCGTTCGAGCAGGCGGCGCTCGCATTGACCGGAGTCGTGCTCGATCCGGCGCTGGTGGAGAGCCACGAGCGAATTGCGATCCAATGCGAAGCGCCGGATGACGAGTTTCTGCTGGCGGAGTGGCTGAATGCCATCATTTACGAGATGTCTACGCGCAAGATGCTGTTTGGGAATTTCCGCGCCCTGATCGGCGACCACCGGCTGACAGGAGAAGCCTGGGGCGAGGCGGTCGACCCCGCGCGGCATCATCCGGCTGTCGAAGTGAAGGGCGCAACCTTTACGACCCTGCGGGTGGGGCGTTGCGGCGACGGATGGTTCGCACAAACGGTCGTGGATGTGTGACATGGATCTCGGACTTCTCGAGCGCCGTTCCCAGCACGAGTGGCACGTGCCGCAGCATGATGCGATGCGGGTGCCTGCCGTTATCTATGCAAGCGAAGCTCTGATGCGGGCGATGGATCACAAGGTCTACGAACAAGCGGTCAATGTCGCAACGCTGCCCGGCATTGTCCGAGCCGCCTATGTCATGCCGGATGCGCACTGGGGATATGGCTTTCCCATCGGTGGCGTCGCTGCGTTCGATCCGGCCGAGGGCGGCGTCATATCCGCGGGCGGGGTCGGTTACGACATCTCCTGCGGCGTGCGCTGCATGCACACGGGCTTGCAGCGCGCCGACATCATGAAGGTGCAGGCGAAGCTTGCCGCCGAGCTTTATCGACGCATTCCAGCAGGTGTAGGCAGCACGGGCGCCATGCGACTCAGCGACCTGGAGATGGACGAGATGCTCATGGGCGGAGCGAAATGGGCGGTCGATCGCGGATACGGCATGCCCGAAGATCTCGAGCGCATCGAGGAACGCGGCCAGATGAGGGACGCCCGGCCCGAGAATGTCTCCGCGCAGGCGAAGAAGCGCCAGCGCGACGAGATGGGCACGCTGGGCAGCGGGAACCATTATCTCGAAGTGCAGAATGTCACCGCGGTCTTCGACGAGGAAATCGCCCGGCTCTACGGCGTGCAGCGCAACGACGTCGTGGTGACCATCCACTGCGGCTCCCGCGGGCTCGGCCACCAGATCGGCACGGAGTTCCTCAAGCGCATGGCGATGGCTGCCAGGCAGCATGGCATCACGCTGCCCGACCGCGAGCTCGCCTGTGCGCCCATCGTCTCCGACCTCGGCCAGGATTACCTCGGCGCAATGCGCGCCGCGATCAACTGCGCGCTGGCCAACCGCGAGATTCTGACTCACCTCGTTCGCGGGGTATTCAAGCAAGTTCTCCCGATGGCAACACTGCCGCTGCTCTACGATGTCTCGCACAACACCTGCAAAGTCGAGGAGCATCGCGCCAATGGCGGTACGCGAAAGCTCTACGTGCATCGCAAAGGCGCAACCCGCGCCTTCGGACCAGGGCATCCGGACATCCCAAGCCCGCTGCGCGCAGCCGGTCAGCCCGTGTTGATCGGCGGCTCGATGGGCACGGCCTCGTACGTGCTTGCCGGAACAGAGGAATCCGAGTCGCGGTCTTTCAGCTCCGCATGTCACGGCGCCGGCCGCGCCGTAAGCCGGCATCAGGCAATGAAGACATGGAACGGCCGCCAGGTCGTGGATGAGCTCGCTGCGCGAGGAATTCTCATCAAGAGCCCATCGATGCGCGGCGTCGCAGAAGAAGCGCCCAATGCATACAAGGATGTCTCGGCTGTCATCGATGCGGCGGATGCCGCCGGCCTTGCCCGCAAAGTTGCCCGCCTCGAGCCGATCATCTGCGTCAAGGGATGAGCTCGGCGGGCCGGAGGTCTTGGCAGTCGCTGACTGCCTTCCGCTGCGCCTGGCGCATGGGACACGGCGGCGTCCATCGGCTGCGATCTGCCGAGAATCGCCTGTACGTGCGAGGACGCAATCAACGCGTTGCTAATCCGCATCGAGCCGACCCTTTAGCGATTTGTGCTAAATTACGCCGCGTGCCGAAGCGCAAGTGTCGGTGCGACATCCGTCGCTGGTGTGCGAGAGCCATCAACAGACCACAATCAACCCAATGAAATGCCGCGGAGTCTGATGCAGAGTGGCGCACGGTGTGAATGACCTATCGATCGAGGAGATCCGGCAGCGGTACCTCGATAACGCAGAGCCCGTATCGGCGCGGCTCCTGACGCGGTTGCAGCGCGATCCCCGGCAGGGCGCGCGGCGGCTCTTCGCCATCCTGAAAAAGCGTTATGAGCGCGAGCGTGACGAGCGCCTGCGCCTCGAGGCGATGCGGCATTTCGAGCAGCTCTTGTGGAAGTCCGGCATGCGCGACATCGCCGGGGTCGATGAAGCGGGGGTCGGTCCGCTCGCAGGGCCCGTTGTCGCGGCGGCGGTCATGTTTCCGCCGGAGACCGATATCGCCGGGGTCGACGATTCCAAGCGACTCGATGCGCAAACGCGGACCAAACTGGCTGTGGAAATTCGTGCCAAGGCCTCGGGCGTCGGCGTCGGCACGGCGTCGGTCGAGGAGATCGACCGGCTCAATATCTATCATGCGGCGTTGCTCGCGATGCGTCGCGCCGTCGAAGCCCTGCCGCGATGCCCGCAGCACGTGCTGGTGGACGCGCGCACGGTGCCCGGGGTCGACGTCCCGCAAAACACCTTCAACAAGGGTGATGGCATCAACTTCACGATCGCGGCGGCGTCGATCATCGCCAAGACCGAGCGCGACCGCATGATGGAGGTGCTCGACCGCCAATACCCGGGATACGGATTCGCTGCCCACAAGGGCTACGGCACACCTGAGCACCGCGAAGCGCTGCTGCGGCTCGGTCCCTCGGGAGTGCACCGCATGTCCTTCCCGGTGATCCACGAACTGCGCGGCGAATACTCGGCACTCTTCTACGTGCTCAAGGGCCAGCTTGAAGTCGCGCGAACGCGCGCGGCGCTCGACGAGTTCGAGATGGCGCTGCGCTCGCAAGCTGATGAGCTGGCCGAGCAGGAGTGCAAGAAGCTGCGCTTGCTGGTGGCTCGGCGCTGGAAGCTGGATAGGCTGGACGAACCGAGTCGGATCGCCGGCCGCGAGCTGCGCGCGGCCGACCAACGCGCCCGCTAAGCCCTTTGACGCGGGCGTAGCAGTAGCAGAGGTATCTGACCCGCCGAGAATTTTTGCGTGTCTGCGTGCGGCCAGGACGCCGGCCGTTGGACCACCTGCAAGATATTCATTGTCGCGTCAAGTCACCTCTTCTGACGTCGACGGCTTTCTGCGCGATTCCCACGCCCTGAGCGCCTGCTCGTAACGTTCGAGCTCATCCTCATATAAATCGAAGACGCATGGATCGCATCCTCCGTGGCAGCAATCGTCACGGGTCGGCCGCACGGGCGCGACGGGACGTGGCTTGTCCTCGGGGAGCAACGCTGACATGGGGCTACGAGGCTTATTGACACCCTCGGCATTTATGCCACGGCCTAACGACCCTCTGCGATCGCTGCGCCGGTCGGCACTACCCGTGGACACGACCGCGCTCGCCCGGTTCCTGATCGGCAAGATTCTCGTTCGCGACCATTCAGACGGGCGGACCACCGGGCGCATCGTTGAAACCGAAGCCTACGTCGTCGGCGACGCTGCGGCGCACACGTTCCGCGGTGAGACGCCGCGCAATCGGTCGATGTTTCTCCAGCGCGGCCATGCTTACGTGTACTTCATATACGGATGCTGGTATGCGCTCAATGTCAGCGGCGAAATCCCCGGGGTCGGAGGCGGGGTCCTGCTACGAGCCCTCGAGCCGCTGCAGGGAATCGACCTGCTGCGGCGCAGGCGCGGCACCGATCGGACTCTGGATCTGGCGAGAGGCCCCGGCCGCCTGGCCATGGCGATGGCGGTCGATCGCAGCCTTGACGGCGTCGACCTCTGCCGTCCCGGCGCCTTGTGGCTGGCGACGGACGGCAAGCGGCCGCCACCGATCGAACAAAGCGTACGCATCGGCATCTCTCGCGAAATCGACCGTAAGCTCCGCTTCTTCGCGCGCGACAATGCATTTGTCAGCGGTCCGGTCCACTTGAGGCGTTGACGGGAGCGATTGCGCCGGCGATGACGGAAGCGCCGCCGGCGCGCTACACTGATTTGCCGAAGCGCTGGCCTGTCAGCCCAAGGAGAATTGGCATGCAGCAGGAAACCGCCGCCGCGAAGCCCGAGCGGGCCGGATATCTGTACTACCGCCACCGGCTGCCGGTTCGCATCATGCATTGGATAAACGTGATCGCTTTGACGATCCTCCTCATGAGCGGGCTCAACATCTTTGGCGCGCATCCCTCGCTTTACTGGGGAAAGTCCTCATATGCCGGGCGACCGGCAATCTTTCAGATCGACGCCGATTCCACTGCCGACAACCGCATCGTCGGCAAGACACGGATTTTCGGACACGAATTCGACACCACTGGGTGGCTGGGCGCGACACGCGGATCCGACGGAGCGCTGGTTGCCAGCAGTTTCCCGTCCTGGATGACGATCCCCGACGAACGCTGGCTGGCGATGGCGAGACGATGGCATCTTTTCTTCGCCTGGATATTCGTAATCAACGGCGTCTGTTATCTCGCGTATTCGATCGCGAGCCGGCACCTCGCGCGCGATCTTGCGCCCGATGGCAACGACGTACGCTCCATCGGCCGGTCCTTCCTCGATCACCTGCGCTTCCGCCACCCGAAGGGAGAGGCGTCGAAGCGCTATAACGTGCTGCAGAAGATCGCCTACCTGGTGGTGATATTCGTACTGCTTCCACTGATTTTTCTGATGGGCGTGGCGATGTCGCCTGGCGTCGACGCGCTTATTCCAGGTTGGGTCGATGTGTTCGGCGGTCGGCAGTCGGCGCGCACGATCCACTTCATCGTCGCGTGGCTGCTGGTCGCGTTCGTGCTCATCCACGTGTTTGAAGTCATCATCACCGGGCTGTGGAACAACCTGCGTTCGATGATCACCGGGAACTATCGAGCTGCGCGCGCTTGCCGGTAGCGGAGCCTTCATGCTCGCCGGCTGCGAGAAGTTATCGAAGAGCGAATGGTTCCCTAAAGTTCTGGAAGGCGCCGAAAGCGTCACGCGCTCCGCGCAGCGCCTGCTGCTGCCGCGCAAGGCGATGGCGCAGGAATTCGCCGAGTCGGACCGCTCGCCCAGCTTTCGCAGCAACGGAACCGCGATGCCTCGCAACGCGCAGTATCTGGCGATGGCGGCGGGCGGCTTCGAGAATTACCGGCTCGATGTCGGCGGGCTCGTCGGCAAGCCCGTGTCGCTGTCGCTTGCCGATCTGCGCGCGTTGCCAAGCCGCACGCAGATCACGAGGCACGACTGCGTCGAGGGCTGGAGCGCGATCGCCAAGTGGAAGGGTGCCAAGCTCTCCGCGGTCCTCGATGCCGTGCAGCCCAAGGCATCGGCCCGGTTTGTCATGTTTTACTGCGCGGATCCGATGGAGGCGGATGGTACGAGCCTGTACTACGAAAGCATCGACATGGAGGATGCGTACCATCCGCAGACGATCCTTGCCTATGACCTGAACGACACCCGATTGCCGATTCCCAACGGTGCACCGATTCGCCTGCGCGTCGAGCGCCAGCTCGGATACAAGCACGCCAAATACATCACCCGCATCGAGCTCGTCGAAAGCTTCGCGAACATCGCCGGCGGGAAGGGCGGCTACTGGGAAGATAACGGCTACGAGTGGTATGCGGGGATTTGAGAGCGAACCCGCGCTAGAGAAGCAATCATCCCTCGCTTTCGATCGCGCTCGTTTGCTATCGCGCACAGTTGACTGGCACCGCCGCTGCCCGCCACACTGCGCGCTTTGCCAAAGGCGACCCCAGCGATGCCGGCTGTTCAATTCAACCGCTTCTATCGCTACGCCGAGTTAAGCGCGATCCTGAAGGCGTACGCCGCAGAATTTCCCGGCTGGGTGCATGTCGAGTCGATCGGCAAGAGTCACGAAGGACGGGATATCTGGGTGGCGACGGTCACCAACGCGGCGACCGGACCCGCGCACGACAAGCCGGCGTTCTGGGTCGACGGCAACATACATTCGACCGAGGTCGCGGCGTCGGTGGCGAATATCTATTTTCTCCACCAACTCGTTACCCAGTACCGCAAGGATCCCGACATCACCCGCGCCCTGGATACCCGCGCGTTCTACATTTGTCCGCGCATCAACCCCGACGGCGCCGAATGGGCGTTGGCAGACAAGCCGAAATGGGTCCGTTCGAGCACCCGGTCGTACCCCTACGACGAGGACGCGATCGAAGGCCTTACCATCGAGGACATCGACGGCGACGGACGCATTTTGCAGATGCGCCTGCGGGATCCCAATGGGATCTGGAAGCCGCATCCCCAAGAGCCGCGACTGATGATCCGCCGCGACCCGACAGAAGTTGGCGGAGAATATTTTCGTATCCTTCCCGAAGGACGCCTGGAGGGTTATGACGGATTCACCTTAAAGGTAAAGAAGCCGAAGCAGGGCCTTGATCTAAATAGAAACTTTCCTGCCAATTGGCGCCAGGAATACGAACAGCTCGGCGCCGGACCTTTCCCCGCATCGGAACCCGAAGTGCGCGCGGTTGCCGAGTTCATCGTCGCCCATCCGAACATCACGGGCGGCGTGGCTTTCCACACGTGGAGCGGCGTGCTTCTGCGCCCGTTCGATCATCTGCCCGATACCGAAATGCACGCCGAAGACTTGTGGCATTACCAGAAGGTCGGCGCCAAAGGCACTGATTGGACGGGCTACCCGAACATCTCCGTCTATCACGAATTCCGCTACCACCCCAAACAGGTCATCGGCGGGGCCTTCGATTGGATCTACGAGCATCTGGGCATGTTTAGCTGGGTCGTGGAGATCTGGAGCCCGATGCGGGAGGCGGGGATCGACAAGTATCTTTTCATCGATTGGTTTCGCGATCATCCCAGCGACGACGATCTGAAAATCTTCCGCTGGAGCGAGCAGAAGCTTGGCGGCAGCGCACATGTGGATTGGACGCCATTCGAACACCCTGAGTGGGGGTCCGTCGAAATCGGCGGCTGGAACCGCTTCCACGCGTTTGGAAACCCGCCGCTGCAATTTCTCGAGCGTGAGGTCGCGAAATTTCCCAAGTGGCTGGTATGGCAGGCGCTGCTTTCGCCGAAGCTCGAGCTCCTTACAGCCACGTCGCGTGCGATCGAGCAAGGTATCTGGAGCGTACAACTCGTCGTTCAGAACACGGGATGGCTGCCGAGCTATGTAAGCAAGCGCGCAGAGGAAAGAAAAGTCGTGCGCGAGGTGCTGGCGGAGATTTCACTTCCTGACGGCGCCGAGCTCATCAGCGGAAAACGCCGCGAAGGGATGGGCCAGCTTGAAGGAAAAGCGTACAAGCACACCGGGATTTCGTTTTGGCCCGACTACCACGTGACCGATGACCGTGCGAAGATGGAGTGGGTCGTGCGCGCAAAGGCGGGCGATGTGATCACGCTGACCGCGAAACACGAGCGTGCGGGAACGGTGCACGCAGAACTCAAACTCGGCTGAGGCAGCCAATGGCTAAAGTGTTGGGCCTGGGTGGGCTTTTTTTCAAGTCGCCGGATCCGGTACGGCTGCTCGCGTGGTACGCGCAGTAGCTGGGCGTTGGAGACGGCAAGAACTCGATCGAGTTTCAGCCGCAATCGCTGCCGGCCAACGGGATCACTGTCTTCAGCCCGTTTCCGTTGAACACGGATTATTTTGCGCCGTCGGAGCGACAATTCATGTTCAACCTCGTCGTCGACGATCTCGATGGAGCACTCGGTCAGGTGCATCTGGGCGGCGCACGGGTCGTCGGCGAAATCGAAGAACACGAGTATGGCCGGTTTGGATGGTTCATCGATCCCGACGGCAACAAGGTCGAGCTGTGGCAACCGCCGGTTTCCGGTCGCGTCGGCCGGCCGTAGATTCCATGACACGTATTCCGGCGCGCACGTTTGCTGCGGCGCTGGTTGCGGCACTCGCCGGCTGCTCGCAACAGCCCACGTCACTGACCCGCGCAGGACTGGAAAAGATCGATCACATCATCGTGATCTACGCCGAGAACAGGAGTTTCGACAACCTGTATGGATTGTTCCCGGGCGCGAATGGGATTGCGAATGCGACGCCCGCGCAGTACACCCAGATAGATAACGACGGCAAGCCGCTGCCGTATCTACCACCCGTGTGGAAGGGGAGGGACCCCGACCCTGCATTCCCGCGCAATCTTCCCAACAAGCCGTTTCGAATCGATGCGCCACCCATCAATCTGCCACTTTCCGTGGCAACGCGCGATCTGATCCACAAGTTCTACCCGCAGCAGGAACAGATCGACGGCGGAAAGAACGATCGCTTTGCAGCGGTCTCGGATGCGGGCGGCCTGGTGATGGGGTATTACGATGGCTCGAAGCTGCCGCTTTGGAAGTGGGCCCAGGAATACACGCTCGCCGACAATTTTTTCATGGGCGCGTTTGGCGATTCGTATCTCAATCATTTCTGGCTTGTTTGCGCATGCACGCCGACCGACCCCGGAGTCCCGGCCGTTCAACGTGCGCAGCTCGACTCACGCGGGTGGCTCAAGCGCAAGCCGGAGTCGCCGGCGTCCGCGCTCGACGGGCCTGCGGTTTTCGTCGCGGGAGATTACAGCCCGGATGGTTATTCTTTGACCACCGCGCAACCGGGATGGCAGCCATCGAGGACACCGCCGGCCAAAGGCGGCGATCCCCGATTTGCGGACCCGTCGATCCACACCACGCCGCCGCAAACCGCGAAGACCATCGGCGACACGCTGTCCGCCAAACATATCTCGTGGGTATGGTACGCCGGCGCATGGAATGAGGCACTCCGGGACGGCATGCAGGACCCGGCAGCGCCGCGACAGGTGATCTACAACACGGCCAAGGACTCGCCCAATTTTGTCGTGCATCACCAACCGTTCAATTATTTCGCGCGCTTTGCCCCCGGAACGCGCGACCGCGAGGAGCACCTGAAGGACTACGCCGATCTGGTGGCGGCCATCGACAAGGGCGAATTGCCGCAGGTGGCGTTCTACAAGCCTCAAGGTTCGCTGAACGAGCATCCGGGCTATGCAGACGTCCTGTCGGGCGACATCCATATCGCCGAGCTCGTCACCCGGATCAGGGCGAGTACGCTGTGGAAGTCGACGGCGATCATCATCACCTACGACGAGAATGGCGGGTTTTGGGATCACGTGCCGCCGCCACCGGGCGACCGGTGGGGACCGGGAGTGCGCGTCCCGGCCATCATCATTTCACCGTACGCGCGACGCGGGTTCGTCGATCACACCCAATACGATACGACCTCGATCCTTAGACTCATTACCCGGCGCTACGGCCTGGAGCCGCTTCCCGGCGTGCGCTCCGCCATGGGCGACTTGACCGCCGCGTTCGACTTCTCACAATAGAGGCAGTCGTCCGCGGTGCAGGCTGCGCCGGTATTAAGACGCGGCGGTGAACAGGCGCGATGTTCGCTGGCTGGCCGGGTGCAATCTCACTCATGCGCCGAGCCTCGAAATCCTAGGTCGCGTGACGGAATCGACCGCGATGTGGGGGAAGTCAATCGATCGCGAACGGGGGGGAATGTACTGCTTTGAGAGCTCGAAAGGCCTGTGGGCGTAGGCCAGATCGGACTGTCGGGAAGCTTAGGAGCCTAAAGCAGCAACTTCGTATAATTTATATTATGTCAACTAGCACGTGGACCTGTTACGGGTTCACCCCCGCACGCAATACCGGGCGATCGCCTCCAGCACATCAGGATCCTCCCCTGCGGCAGGTAACTGAGTAATGAACACGCCGGGATGCTTCGACCGGAGTTCCTCGACCAGTTGCGGCAGATCGCGGCGGACATGGCCGCCTTCGCCGAGAAACACCGGAACGAGCCTGATCTCGGCGCATCCCAGCGCCACCAATTCGCCCGTAGCCTCGCCGAGGTCTGGCTTCATGATCTCCAGATAGGCGAGCCTGCATTCCATTTCAGGGCGCATCGATCGCACGCACCTGAGCAGCCGCTCGAATGGCTCGCCCCAGCGCGGGTCGCGCGCGCCGTGGGCAAACAGGATCAGGCCTTGGGCCATCGTGGTTGGCTCCTAGCTCAAAGCCATATAGCCACTAGCTATCAGATAAGCGCAATCCATTCCTTCCCGCGATATCCAGGCTTGGATAGGCTGGTCCCCATGTATCAGTACGACCGCCATGACCAACGTTTGGTGGACGAGCGCGTCGCCCAGTTTCGCGACCAGACGCGCCGTTTTCTCGCGGGTGAATTGTCCGAAGACGAGTTTCGACCGCTGCGGCTGCAAAACGGGCTGTACATCCAGAAGTATGCGCCGATGCTGCGTATCGCCATTCCCTATGGCCTTCTTTCTACCAGGCAGCTTCGAAAGCTGGCGCACATCGGCCGGAAGTATGACAGAGGTTACGGCCACTTCACTACGCGCCAAAACATCCAGTTCAACTGGCCGAGGCTGGAGGACGTCCCCGACATCCTGGCCGAGCTCGCCAGCGTGCAAATGCACGCCATCCAGACCAGCGGAAATTGCGTGCGCAACATCACCTCCGATCATTTCGCGGGCGTTGCCGGCGACGAGATCGTCGATCCCCGCCCCTACGCCGAGCTCTTCCGTCAGTGGTCGACGTTTCACCCCGAATTCGCCTATCTGCCGCGGAAATTCAAGATTGCAGTGAGCGGGTCGGCGATCGATCGCGCCGCGACGCTCGTCCACGATATCGGCGTACACGCGGTGCGCAACGAGGCCGGCGAGGTCGGATTTCGCGTGCTGGTCGGCGGCGGGCTCGGACGCACACCGATCATCGGCCATGTGATTCGCGAATTCCTGCCGCGGCAGGAAATACTCAACTATCTCGACGCGATCCTGCGCATCTACAACCGCTTTGGACGCCGCGACAACATGTACAAGGCGCGGATCAAGATCCTGGTCAAGGAAATGACTCTCCCGGTCTTCGCGCAACACGTCGAATCCGAGTGGGAGCGCCTGCAAGGCGGGCTCGCAACCGTTCCCGACCAGGAGATCGAGCGCCTCGCCTCGTTTTTTGTTCCGCCGCCGTACGAGGCTGTCCCGGGGGAAGACGCGGGATTCCGCTCCGCGATCGCGGACAATCGCGCATTCGGCAATTGGGTCAAGCGCAACGTCTTCCCGCACAAAGTCCCCGGCTACGCGGTCGTATCGCTTTCGCTGAAGAAGACCGGCGTTCCGCCGGGGGATGCCACGTCGGACCAGATGGATGTCGTCGCCGATCTCGCCGATATCTACAGCTTCGGCGAATTGCGCGTCTCGCACGAGCAGAACCTGATCTTCACCGATGTCAAGCAGGCGGAGCTGCTCGCTCTGTGGGGCGAGCTCAAAACGCTGGGTTTCGCGACGCCCAACATCGGACTGCTGACCGACATCATCTGCTGCCCCGGCGGAGACTTCTGCTCGCTCGCCAATGCGAAATCGATTCCCATCGCCGAAGCGATACAGCGCCGCTTCGACGACCTCGACTATCTGTATGACATCGGCGATATCGACCTCAACATTTCCGGCTGCATGAATGCCTGCGGTCACCACCACGTCGGAAACATCGGCGTGCTCGGCGTCGATAAGAACGGCCAGGAGTGGTACCAGGTATCGATCGGCGGCGACCAGGGGGAGAAGGCGTCCCTCGGCAAGGTTATCGGGCCGTCGTTCGCGGCCGACGAAATGCCCGACGTCGTCGCCCGTCTGATCGACGTCTACATCGAGCGCCGGCACGATGACGAACGCTTTATCGACACCGTCCGGCGGCTGGGAGTCGAGCCTTTCAAGGAGCGCGTGTATGCCGCTGCTCATTAAGGGCCGGGCCGTCGTCGAGGACGGCTGGATGCTGCTCCGCGAGGCCGCCGCGCTTGCGGACGTCCCGGCGGATTCGCCTGTCATCGTGCCGCTCGCGCTGTGGCAGTCCGAGCACGACGCGCTTGCCGCGCGCGGCAATGTCGGCGTCTGGCTCAAGCCTGACGACGATCCCGATGCGCTTGCCGGGGACGTCGAGCGGCTGCCGCTGATCGCGATCGATTTTCCCAAGTTCGTCGATGGGCGCGGCTACTCGAGCGCGCGCCTCTTGCGCGACAAGCATCGGTTTGCCGGCGAGCTGCGCGCTATCGGGGACGTTCTTCGCGATCAGCTCTATTATCTGCGACAGTGCGGCTTCGACGCGTTTGCGATAAGGGTGGACCGCAAGGCCGAGGACGCACTCGGCGGTCTGGACGATTTTTCGGACAATTACCAAAGCACCACGGCGCGACCGGTGCCCTTGTTCCGTCGCCGCGACACCGCGTCCGAGAGCGACACCCCGCTTCCAACGGCGTGAGCGCTCGTGAGGCTTGAAAAACGCGCAGCCGACGCGCTCGCCCTCCTCCACCGGGTTTCGGAGCAGCACTCTCCGGCGGCGCTCGCCAGCAGCTTCGGCGCGGAGGACATGGTCCTCACCGATCTGATCGCGCGAAACGCGCTTGCGATCGACGTTTTCACTCTCGACACGGGACGACTGCCGGGCGAGACCTACGCGCTGATCGACCGCGTGCGCAATCATTACGGTCTGCCGATCGAAGTCTACTATCCCGATGCTCGCGCGCTGGAGCGGTATGTCGGCGCCAACGGCCTCAACGCGTTTTATCGGAGCGTCGAGCTGCGCCAGGGCTGCTGCGCAATCCGCAAGACCGAGCCGCTGGCGCGGGCGCTTGC
>VBCZ01000310.1 GCA_005889025.1 Betaproteobacteria bacterium | reverse complement strand
GGTTGCCATGTCGTCGGCGGCCGCGGCGACCTTATTGGTCACTTCGCCGGCTTTATCGGCGACCTTGTTGGTGGCGTCGCTGGCTTTGTCGGCGATACGGTCCGTTGCGGAAGGTTGTGCGCTTCCCGTGCTCGGTGAAGTTGTCGGCGAGCGCTGATTGCACGCGCCCAGCACGAGCGTTCCAGCGATAAGCGCTGCGACGCAGAGAGAGGTAATGGAGAATTTCATAGCGGCTCCTTAGGGTGATCGGCGCACGCGCCGGAGACTAGAGACGTCCAGTCAAGAGAAGAATGATCAGGATGATCACGATAACGCCGGCGATTCCGCTGGGGCCATAACCCCAGCCGCTGCTGTACGGCCAAGACGGCAACGCGCCGATGACCACCAGTATCAGGATAATCAGGAGAATCGTTCCAAGCGACATTATTTTTGCTCCTCTGGATGATGGGCGAGCCCAGCGCTGGCCCAACCCGGCGCTGGGAAAGACAGCCCTCGATGTGCAAGCCCCGTGCCAGCGTTCTCGTGCTGTCCTTTGAGCGCAGCGGGTCGAAAGCGAGGCGCGCGAGCGTCCATTGTCGGTAAAGTTTGCAACGAGCAAATGCACTTCTTTCCCCGACTTGTACTTTTGGAGCCCGGAAACGCCTATAGGGCGTCGGCGAATGACTGCCTCTCCTCTGGGACGGCGCGCACCTGGATGTGCTTCCCGGGCACGCAGCTTGCAGCGGGAAACTCCGTAAGCGACAGGGAGAAATGGTCATGACTGAGCAAAGCAGGTATTTCCACGTCATGGGAGGCCGCCGGACAAGCATAGAGGCGCCCGCCGAAGACGATGAATCGGTGGAACAGGCCTTCGAATCACACACGCCGCAGGCACCTGTCGAAGAGCCCGACCCGGATCCCGCCGAGCATCCACCCGTCGACGAGCCGGAGCATCCTCGCCCGCCGAACCCTCCGCGGCGCAAGTCGGCGCCGAGAAAGCGAAGACGCTAAACGGGTACGACGGTTGCGAGAGCTCGACTTTAGTCGGCCGCCGAAACGCCGCCTGCAACGAAATGCGCCGCCGATGGCAACGGCGAGCGCCAACGTCCAAGGAGAAGCCGTGATCAAGGGGAAATCAAGTCATCAGTTCATGCCGAGGTATGTACCGATGCTGCTTTTGCTGGTCTGTGCGCTACCGGCGGCAACAGGCAACGAGAGGCCGCTGTTGCAAACCCCGCCGCCAACCGCATCGCAGCAATTGCTTATCGAGATACACGGGTTGACCGGCGTAGGCTGGTGGTCCCCGCCTACGCGCGAAATCGACGAAGCCGGGCCGTCCCAAGACATCGCTCAGCGCGTGCGCGCTGACGCCTGATCGAGAACCGCCGCCCGAGGGTGGCGTCGGTGCGCGCGGGCTTAAAGCAGCGCGCGCTGGCGATCCACGCCTGCGTCGACCACGGCCAGCGCAGTCATATTGACAATACGCCTGACCGTCGCCGACGCAGTGAGGATATGAACGGGCTTGGCGACGCCCAGCAGCATGGGTCCGAGCGTGAGTCCGCTGCCCGCCGCGACTTTGAGCAGATTGAATGAAATGTTGGCGGCGTCGAGCGAGGGCATGATGAGGAGGTTCGCATCGCCCTTCAGGCGCGAATTGGGGAACACGACATCGCGGATCTCCTCCGACAATGCGGCGTCGCCCTGCATTTCCCCCTCGACCTCGAGCTCGGGCTCCTGGGCGTTGATGAGCGCGAGCGCTGCCCGCATTTTCTTTGCCTGCGGATCATTGCTCGAGCCGAAGCTGGAGTGTGAAACAAGCGCGACCTTGGGAACGATTCCGAAGCGGCGGACCTCGTCGGCGGCAAGACGCGCGATCTCTGCGATCTGCTCGGCATCCGGATCTCGGTTCACGTAGGTGTCCGCGATAAAAATCGTGCGATTCGGCAACATCACCGCATTCATCGCCGACCAGTTTTTCACGCCGGGAAGCAGGCCGATCACCAGTTCGACGTACTGTCGATGTGAATCATGCGTGCCCACCGTGCCACAAAGCATCGCATCGGCGTCGCCCATGTGGATCATCATCGATCCGATCAGCGTATGGCGCCGGCGCATGTCGATCTTCGCAAGCTGTTGCGATACGCCCTTGCGCGCGGCAACACGGTAGTATTCGGTCCAATACGCCCGGTAGCGGGAATCTTCTTCCGGATTGATGATCTCGACATCCACTCCCGGGCGGATGCGCAGGCCGTAGCGCTCGATCCGTTGCGAGATGATCGCCGGCCGTCCGATCAGCGTCGGACGGGCCAATCCTTCGTCGACAACCACCTGTGCCGCACGGAGGATCCGCTCCTCCTCGCCTTCGGCATAGACGATGCGCATCGGCGACTTCTTGGCCGCCTGAAAAATCGGCTTCATGAGCAAGCCGGAGTGGTAGACGAACTGCGATAGGCCCTGACGATAGGCGTCAAAGTCGGAAATCGGGCGCGTGGCGACGCCGGATTCCATCGCGGCCTTCGCCACCGCCGGGGCGATAGTCACGATCAGGCGTGGATCGAACGGTTTGGGAATCAGATAATCCGGCCCGAACTTTACCTCTTCGACGCCATACGCCGCCGCGACGATATCGGACTGCTCTGCCATGGCAAGGTCGGCGATCGCGCGCACCGTGGCGAGCTTCATCGGCTCGTTGATCGTCGTCGCGCCAACATCGAGCGCGCCGCGAAAAATGAACGGAAAACACAGCACGTTGTTGACCTGATTGGGAAAGTCCGAGCGGCCTGTGGCGATCACTGCGTCCGGCCGCGCCTCTTTGGCAAGATCGGGCATGATTTCCGGTTCGGGATTGGCCAGCGCGAGAATCAGCGGCTTTTCGGCCATGAGCTTGAGCGACTCGGGCTTCAATACGCGAGCCGCGGAAAGCCCGAGGAAGATGTCCGCACCGCCGATGATGTCGGCAAGCTTGCGCGCGTCGGTCTTCTGTGCGTAACGCGCCTT
This sequence comes from Betaproteobacteria bacterium, assembly GCA_005889025.1. GTDB lineage: Bacteria > Pseudomonadota > Gammaproteobacteria > Burkholderiales > Casimicrobiaceae > PALSA-1003. The sequence continues at coordinate 4,856 of VBCZ01000310.1, read as the reverse complement.
GTTTTCGTCCATCTCCTCCTTGCGGCCTTCCCAGACGACTCCCGCGATGTCGGCGACCCAGATGTTCTCGCGTTTGATCCCGAGGCTCATCAGCAGATCCAGGCAGGCCAGTGCCGCAGCGCCGGCGCCCGAACATACGAGCTTGACCATCTCCGGCTTCTTGCCGACCACGTGCAGGCCGTTGAGCACCGCGGCGCCGACGATGATCGCCGTGCCGTGCTGATCGTCGTGAAACACGGGAATCTTCATGCGTTCGCGGCATTTGCGTTCGACGTAGAAGCACTCGGGCGCCTTGATGTCCTCGAGATTGATGCCGCCGAACGTCGGCTCCAGCGCGCAGATGATGTCGACGAGCTTTTCCGGGTCGCGCTCGTCGACAGCACCGCCTTGCCTTCCATCACCGGTTTGCTTCCCAGCGGCCCTATCGCCCCGAGGCCGAGGACCGCCGTGCCGTTGGTCACGACGCCGACGAGATTGCCGCGCGCAGTGAGGTTACGGGCCTCTGCGGGATCACGAACGATCTCGTCGCAGGCAGCGGCCACGCCGGGCGTGTAGGCAAGCGCCAGATCGCGCTGATTGGTGAGCTGCTTGGTAGGCAGGATGGAAATCTTGCCCGGGGGTTTCGCGCGGTGATATTCGAGCGAAGCTTCGCGAACGTCGGTATCCGCCATGATCGGATCCTTTTTTGCCGTGTCGAGAATGGTAAGGCGATGATAGCAGAACGCCGCTCGCCGCCTTGAGAGGTGCCGTTCGCGCGACGGTATAATGCCACGTCGCGAAGTTGCCTCGCCACCGTCGTCTTTCCCCGCGTGCTCCTTTTCTGGTTCCTCGTCGCGTTGCTGATCACGCTCACATTGGCGGCGCTGCTGCGGCCGCTGTTGCGCAAGCGAAGCTCTGCAAGCGCGCCCGACACAACCGAGGCAAGCATCGCCGTTTATCGCGATCAGAAGCGCTCGCTCGATGCCGAGCACGCCGCGGGGACGATGACGACCGCCGAGCATGAGGCGGCACTCGGCGACCTCGCCCGGCGAGTCGCCGAAGAAGCCGAGGCTGCGCCAGTCAAGGCGTCGCCTGCTCCGCAGCGCGCGAGGTGGATCGCGATTGCGCTGCTTGTGCTCATCCCGTCGGCTGCCGTCGTGCTCTACAAGCGCCTCGGCAATCCGGAAACCGCGACGCTGGCCACAAGCGAAGCCGGCAGTCATGAGGTTTCGGAAAAGCAGATCGCGGCGATGGTCGACAGCCTCGCGCAACGACTCAAGCAGCATCCGGATGACGCCAATGGCTGGGTGCTGCTCGCGCATTCGTATCAGGCCCTGGAGCGCTTTCCGGAGGCGGCCGACGCGTATGAGCATGCGGCCGGACTGATCCACGACGATCCGAATTTGCTCGCCGATTACGCCGACGCGCTGGCGATGGCGCATGGGAAAAAGCTCGCGGGCAAGCCCGCGGAGCTGGTGCAGCGCGCGCTTGCGCTCGACCCGATGCACCGGAAGTCGCTGGCGCTGGCCGCGACCGCCGCGCTGGAAACGCGCGATCTGGATGGCTCGCTCGCCTACTGGAGGCGCCTCGCGGCGGAGATTCCCGCAGGATCGGACGAGTCACGTCAAGTCGGGGCCGTGATCGCGGAAGTCGAATCGGCCAAGCGCGAAGGCAAAGGCTTGCCCATGTCTTCCGCGCGCAGTTCAGGCGAGCCCGCACCTCAGAAAAGCGAAGCCAAAGCCGCAGCGAGCGCGATCAGCGGACGCGTCGACGTGAGCGCGGCACTCGCCTCGAGAGTCGCGCTTTCGGACACGGTGTTCATCTACGCCCGGGCCGCCAGTGGCTCGCGCATGCCGCTCGCGGTGCTGCGAATTCCGGCCAAGGAATTGCCGAGGAATTTTTCACTGGACGACAGCATGAGCATGGCTTCGGGAGCGACGCTCTCGTCGGCCCCTTCGATCGTCGTCGAAGCCCGCATCTCGAAGAGCGGCAACGCCATTCCGCAATCCGGCGATCTCTTCGGTCGAAGCGGATCGGTCAAGCCAGGCGCCAGCGGCATCGCCATCACCATCGACCAGGTCGTCCCCTAACACTCCGTTTTTTCAAGCGACCGCAGCGCGCATGCGCTGCCGCGGTACGATGCATCGAAATCGCTTCGAGCACCAACAGTAGCGCGCGGTCGAACGCTCATCACTCGCTTTGCATGATCGCGATCAAGGTCGAAGGAAGCTGCGGGGCTATAATCCGCGCTTCTTCGTCACCTCATGCGATTCGCGGCCACGCTGTTTGCCAACGTCGACTTCTCCCTTGGAAACGGGGAGATGCTGGTGGTCACCGGTGCGAATGGCAGCGGCAAGACCACATTGCTTCGCATTGCGTCGGGCCTGTCGCACGCAGCGCACGGCGCGCTGAAATGGCGCGGTATCGCGGTCGCGCCTTTCGATGCCGAATTGCGGGCGTCGGTGCTCTACATCGGTCATGCGACGGCGTTGAAGGACGAATTCACCGCCGAGGAAAATCTGCTCGCGCTCTCGTCGCTGCACGGAGCGCCAGGAGGCGAGCGGGCAGCGGTGCGCGAAGCGCTAGGCGCATGGTCGCTCGATCGTCAGAGCCGCCTGCCCGCCCGCGTTCTTTCGCAGGGACAGCGGCGGCGAATCGCTCTGGCCCGGCTCAATCTCATTCGACGGCCGTTGTGGGTGCTCGACGAGCCTGCGTCGGCAATCGATGCCGCCGACGTCGCACAGCTCGAGCGCCTAATCGCTTCACATCTGTCAACCGGCGGCATTGCGGTGATCGCGACGCACCACGATCTCGCGATCCACGGGGCTCGCAAGCGGATGCTCCGGCTCTCATGACGCCATTCGACGCCGTGGCACCTAGCGCGCCGTCTGCGGGCGCGTGGGAGGGCGTGGCTTGGGCGCTCGCACGCGACCTGCGCCTTGCGCTGCGCTCCAAGGCCGAGATCGGAGTCCAACTTCTTTTCTACGTCATTGTCGTGTCTCTCTTCCCGCTCGGCGTCGGGCCCGAGCCGGCGCTGTTGCGCGCGCTCGGTCCGGGCGTGCTCTGGGTCGCGGCGCTGCTTGCGTCGCTGCTGTCGCTGCCGCGCATTTTCACCGCCGATTTCAGCGACGGAACGCTCGAGCAGATTGCGCTGTCGCCCTACCCGCTTCCTGCGTTGATCTCCGGTAAAATAGCGGCGCATTGGCTGACGACCGGCCTGCCCCTTGTCGTGATGTCGCCCCTGCTCGGGATTCAGTTCGGGCTCTCTGGCAACGAGCTGTCGATACTCGCGGTCGGATTGCTGGTGGGCACGCCAACCTTGTCGCTGCTGGGCGCGATCGGCGCAGCGCTAACGATTGGCTTGCGGGCGGGCGGTGGATTGCTCGCGCTGCTGATCCTGCCCCTGTATGCCCCGGTTTTGATTTTTGGAGCTGGCGCGGTCGATGCGGTGCGCGCCGGGTTTTCCGCGAGTGCGCAGCTTTCGCTGCTCGGGGCGGGCTTGCTCGTGGCGATCGTCGGCGCGCCGATTGCCTGCGCAGCCGCGGTGCGCATCGCTTTGGATTGATGACAACCTCGATCAACTGGTTCAGATTCGCCTCCCCGGCGTCATTCTTTCCGCTGGCGCGGCGGCTGGCGCCCTGGTTTGCGTCAGCGGCCGCCTTGCTCGCATTGCTGGGTTGCTACCTGGGCTTGTTCGTTGCGCCGACCGACGCCCAGCAGGGCGAGGCCTACCGGATCATTTTCATCCACGTCCCCGCGGCGTGGATGTCGATGTTCATCTATCTCGTGATGGCGTTCTGGTGCGCGATATCGCTCACGTTCAACACGCGGCTCGCGGCGATGATGGCGCAGTCGCTTGCGCCGACCGGCGCGATGTTCACTTTTGTCGCGCTGTGGACCGGCGCGCTGTGGGGAAAGCCCACGTGGGGAACCTACTGGGCGTGGGACGCCCGCATGACCTCCGAGCTCATACTGCTCTTTCTTTATTTCGGGTATATGGCGCTTCGCAATGCAATCGACGATCCGCGCCGCGCCGATCGCGCCAGCGCGGTGCTGGCACTCGTCGGCGCAATCAATATTCCGATCATCTACTTCTCGGTCAAGTGGTGGAATACGCTGCACCAGGGCGCTTCGGTGAGCCTTACCGCTGCGCCGACGATGGCCAAGCTCATGCTCGCAGGCATGCTGGTGATGGCTTTTGCGGCCTGGTTCTACGCCATCGCGATCGCCTTGCTGCGAGTCCAGGCGATCATTCTCGAGCGCGAGTGCGCGACGGCTTGGGTCGGTGAGCTAGCAGCCAGCGTAAGGGGAGCAAAATGAGCGCCGGAGATTTTCTGGCGATGGGCGGTTACGGTTTCTATGTCTGGGGCTCGTACATCGTCGCGGTCGTGGCGATCGCCATCGAAGTCGTTGCCGTGCGGGCTCATCTAAACGCAGCGCGCCGGATGCCAGGCAACGAGGAGTTGCGCTGATGAAACCGCGTACGCGGCGCTTTGCCTGGATCGTCGCCGGCCTCGCCCTTCTCGGCGTTGCCGCGGCGCTGGTGCTCAACGCCTTCCAGTCAAACCTGGTGTTCTTTTTCACGCCGTCGCAGGTCACCGCCAAGGAGGCGCCACAAGGTCGGCCGTTTCGAATCGGCGGTCTTGTCGTAGCGGGCAGCCTCGCGCGCGACCCGAACAGCCTGACGGTGCGTTTTCGCGTCACCGACACGGCACATACGATTCCCGTCTCGTATACAGGACTCCTCCCCGACCTGTTCAAAGAGGGCAAGGGCGTTGTCGCGCAGGGAACCCTCGGGCCCGACGGCGAGTTTCGCGCCAGCGAAGTTCTGGCCAAGCACGACGAGAATTACATGCCGCCCGAGGCGAAGGCCGCGG